>NZ_JAZHFR010000005.1:0-84138 GCF_036541385.1 Comamonas sp. GCA5
GGCCGACCGGCTGGCGGCCCTGCTGGACGCCGGGGCGGTGACCCCTGCACCGGCGGTGCCGCTGGTGGAGCGTGTGGCGCACCGCTTGCGCGATGCGGCCCCGCCGGACGACGAGGCCAGGCGCTACATCGGCGGCTTGCGTTAGCGGGGGAGTCCTGAAAAAAGAGCTGGGTGCGCGCGGAAAGTCTGGACTTCAGCGCGGTTCAGTGCCGAAGTTGGCTTTTGATCAGCGCAGACAGCTCACTTTTTTAAATCCAACCGACGGACGCTGGACCGTTCACACGGTCAGCGCCTGGGCCGGTGCCTCGGGGGCGGTCGCCGCCAGGGGGGCCTGGCCCGCGCGCGCCTTGCGTTCGGCACGGATCCAGCCGGCGGCCTTTTCCGCCAGCATCAGCGTCGGGCTGTTGGTGTTGCCGCTGGTGATGGTGGGCATGGCCCCGGCGTCCACCACACGCAGCGCCTGCACGCCGCGCACGCGCAGGCGGCTGTCCAGCACGGCCATGGGGTCGTCGTCGCGGCCCATCTTGGTGGTGCCCACGGGGTGGAAGATGGTGGTGGCAATGTCGCCGGCCAGGCGGATCAGCTCCTCGTCACTCTGGTACTGGGTGCCGGGCTTCCATTCCTCGGGGGCATACTGCGCCAGTGCCGGCTGGCTGACGATGCGGCGCGTCACGCGCAGGCTGTCGGCCGCCACCTGCTGGTCCTGGGCGGTGCTCAGGTAGTTGGGCGCAATTGCCGGTGCGTCCTCGAAGTTCGGGCTCTTGATGTGCACCGTGCCGCGGCTGGTGGGGTTGAGGTTGCAGACGCTGGCGGTGAAGGCCGGGAAGCTGTGCAGCGGCTCGCCAAACGCATCCAGCGACAGGGGCTGCACGTGGTACTGCAGGTTGGGGTGTTCCAGCTCGGGGCGGCTGCGCGTGAAGGCGCCCAGCTGCGAGGGCGCCATGCTCATCGGGCCGCTGCGGCGCAGCAGGTATTCCATGCCGATGCGCAGCTTGCCCCAGGGGCTGGCCGCCAGGGTGTTGAGGGTGAGTGCATCGCGCACCTTGTAGACCGAGCGGATCTGCAGGTGGTCCTGCAGGTTGGCGCCCACGCCGGGCAGGTCCCGCGTGACCGGGATGCCGGCCTGGTGCAGCACCTCGGCCGGGCCGATGCCCGACAGCTGCAGCAGTTGCGGCGAGTTGACGGCCCCGGCGCAGACGATCACTTCCTCGGTGGCCGTCAGCTGGGCCAGTTCGTCGCCGGTCCAGACCTTGACGCCGGTGCAGCGCAGCGCGCCATCGGCCTGGCGCTCCACCACCAGGCGTGTGGCCTGGGCCATGGTCCACATCTCGAAGTTGGGGCGGCCATAGCACTTGGGGCGCAGAAAGGCCTTGGCCGTGTTCCAGCGCCAGCCGTCCTTCTGGTTCACTTCGAAATAGCCCACGCCCTCGTTGTCGCCACCATTGAAATCCTGCGTGGCCGGAATGCCGGCCTGCTGCGCTGCCTGGGAGAACGCATCCAGGATGTCCCAGCGCAGGCGCTGCTTCTCGACGCGCCATTCGCCCTTGTGGCCGTGCAGGTTGGCAAAGGCCGGGTTGGGCGGCTGGCCCTCGTCCAGGCGCCAGTGGCTTTCGTGTTTCATGAAGGCCGGCAGCACCTGCTCCCAGCGCCAGCTGTCGTCGCCGGTCAGCCCGGCCCATTGGTCATAGTCGCGCGCCTGGCCGCGCATGTAGATCATGCCGTTGATGCTGGAGCAGCCGCCCAGCGTCTTGCCGCGCGGGTAGCGCAGGCTGCGGCCGTTGAGCCCGGCGTCGGCCTCCGTCTGGTAGAGCCAGTCGGTGCGGGGGTTGCCGATGCAGTGCAGGTAGCCGACGGGGATGTGGATCCAGTGGTAATCGTCCTTGCGGCCGGCTTCGATCAGCAGGACGCGCACGTTGCGGTCGGCGCTGAGGCGGTTGCACAGCAGGGCGCCTGCAGTGCCGCCTCCGATGACGATGTAGTCGAAAGAGGTGTCACTCATGAAGCAAGCCCGTGTGACCGGGCATCAATCGGCCTCCGGATTGGAAACCGTGGTTCCATTGTGTGGAATGCCCCGGGGCTGTCGATAGGGAAAGCGTGTAGTCTTGGTTTGACGATTTCGGTGTTGCACTGCAAAATGCACCGGGTGCTGGCTTGCGTTCCGTGGTTCGCGGCCGGGGCCAAAGCTTGTAAGCTGGCAGCGCTTCGACTTTTTTCATGCCATGACCGATACCCTTCCCCGTTTGCAGACCCTCCAGGACGCCGAAGGCGCCTGGGTGCAGTTGCAGGGGCGCTGGGGCGCGGCGGAGCTGGGCCAGCGCCCGGTGTGGCAACAGCTGCAGCGCGCCCTGCGCAGCCATCCGGCGAACGCCGCCACGGGCTGGGACCTGCAGGCACTGCAATGGCTGGACCACATCGGCGCCCAGCTGCTGTGGCGCCACTGGCACTACGCCTGGCCGCAGCGGGTGCGCCTGACCGATGCCCAGCGCACCATGCTGGCGCGCGTGGCCGCCCTGCGCCAGGAACCCGCGCCGGCGCCGGCCCCGCTGTGCATGATGGACCGGGTGAACCAGCTGGGCCTGCTGGTGCTGCACGCGCTGGACCATTTCCAGCACTTGGTGGAGCTGGTGGGGCAGCTGGTGCTGGACATAGTCCGCCTGCTGCGCGATCCGCGCAAAGGGCCCTGGCGCGATTTTTCCGGCCACCTGTACAGCATGGGGGCCACGGCGCTGCCGATCACGGCCTTGGTGGGCTTTCTGATCGGCGTGGTGCTGGCCTACCTGATGGCGCTGCAGCTGCGCCAGTTCGGCGCCGAGGCCTTCATCGTGAACATCCTGGGCATCTCGCTGATCCGTGAGCTGGGGCCGCTGCTGGGCGCCATCTTGGTGGCCGGCCGCTCGGGTTCGGCCATCACGGCGCAGATCGGCGTGATGCGTGTGACCGAGGAGCTGGACGCCATGCAGGTCATGGGCATCCGCCATGGCTTTCGCCTGGTCATGCCACGCGCGCTGGCGCTGGCGCTGGCCATGCCGCTGATCAGCCTGTGGACCACGCTGGCGGCGCTGGCGGGCGGCATGCTGGCGGCCGACATGACCATGGGCATCTCGGCCGGCTACTTCCTGCAGGCGCTGCCGGACGCGGTGGAGATCGGCAACCTGGTGCTGGCCATGGCCAAGTCGGTGGTGTTCGGGGTGTTCATCGCGCTGATCGGCTGCCACTGGGGGCTGCGCGTGCAGCCCAACACCCAAAGCCTGGGCGCGGGCACGACGGCCTCGGTGGTGTCGTCCATCACCATGGTGATCGTGGTCGACGCCCTGTTCGCCATCGCTTTCAAGGATGTGGGGTTCTGAGCCATGACCGCAGCCGCATTCCCCCGCCCGCAGACGCCCCGCGCCATGGTGCAGGTCGATAAGCTGTGGAGCGTGTTCGGCGAGGGTGACAACGCCTTTGCCGTGCACCAGGACCTGGACCTGACGGTGTACCAGGGCGACATGCTGTCCATCGTCGGTGGCTCGGGTACGGGCAAGACGGTGCTGCTGCGCCAGATCCTGGGGCTGCTGCAGCCGGGGCGCGGCACGGTGACCACGCTGGGCCGGCCGGCGGCCGAGCTGTGCACCGAAGGCGCGGCCGCCCGCGTCGGCATGCTGTTCCAGCACGGGGCGCTGTACTCGGCCTTCAACGTGCTGGAGAACATCGGCTTTGCCCTGCGCGAGCTGGGCACGCTGCCCGCGGCCATGGTTGACGAGGCCGCCATGGTCAAGCTGCGCATGGTTGGCCTCCAGCCCGAGCACGCCACGCGCATGCCGGCCGACCTGTCCGGTGGTATGGTCAAGCGGGTGGCCTTGGCGCGCGCCCTGATCATGGACCCGCCGCTGCTGCTGCTGGACGAGCCGACGGCCGGGCTGGATCCGACCAGCTCCGACGAGTTCTGTGCCCTGCTGCGCGAGCTGCGCGCCGAGCTGGGGCTGACCGTGGTCATGGTCACGCACGACCTGGACACGCTGTTCGCCTTGTCCAGCCGCGTGGCGGTGCTGGCCGAGAAACGCGTGCTGGTGACCGGAACACCGCAGGAGGTGGCGCAATTCCCGCACCCCTTCATCACCACTTTCTTCCAGGGCGAGCGGGGTCGCCGGGCCATGGCACCCGCTCCGCAAGGAGGGCATTGAGCAATGGAAAACAAATCACACGCCATGGCGGCCGGCAGCTTCGTGCTGGCGCTGCTGGTCCTGCTGGGGGCGCTGGCCCTGTGGCTGACGCGCGACCGCCACGACTACACCCTGTACGAAATGTCCACCGGCGACACCATCAGCGGCCTGCAGAACCAGGCCACGGTGCGCTACAAGGGCGTGGCCGTGGGCAAGGTGACCGAGATCACCTTCGACCAGGCGCAGCAGGGCAATGTGCTGATCCGCATCGCGGTCGACAGCAAGGCCCCGGTCTCGCCCACCACCACCTTCGGCATGCTGGGCTACCAGGGCGTGACCGGGATTGCGCACATCCAGCTGGACGACGTGACCGAGCCCATGGCCGCCCTGCCCGAGGGCCCCGGCGGCATTCCGCGGCTGTTGATGAAGTCCTCGCCGCTGAGCGTGCTGGCCGACCAGGGCATGACCATCCTGAGCAAGGTCGACGAGGCCACCCGGCGCATCAACCAGCTGCTGGGGGATGACAACCAGGAGCGCTTCAGCAGCCTGCTGCTCAACCTGTCGGATGCGGCCAGCAATGTCAGCGGCGTGACCCGCTCCATGCACACCACCTTGCAGCAGGAGCTGCCTGGCATGACCCAGGATGCCCGCCGTGCCCTGCAGGCCATGGAAAAGGCCGGGCAGGAAGCCGGCGCGCTGGCGCAGGAGGTGCGGCGCATGACCACGACCGTGCAAGGCCCGGATGGCGCCCTGGCGCGGATCACCGAAGGCTCGCAGGCCATGGCCCGGGCGGCCGAGCGCCTGGACCGCGCCACCCTGCCCGGCATCAGCCAGGCCGCCAGCGATGTCTCCTCGGCCGCACGCCGCATGGGCAGTGCCGCGGCGGGGATTGGCGACAACCCCCAGTCGCTGCTGTATGGGGTGGATGCCGGACAGCCCGGGCCCGGCGAGCCCGGTTTTGTGGCCCCTGTGGCCCAGTAAGGAAGATGCATATGCGCGCACTGATCACTCCACGCCGCGCCTGGTTCTGGGCGGCGGCGGTCGTCTGGCTGGCGGGCTGCAGCACCCTGCCGCGGCCGCCCCAGGCCGTGACCCGCTATGACCTGGGGGCACCGGCCGCGTTGGCGGCGCCGCCGGCCGTAGCCTTGCCGGCCGTGGCCCTGGGGCCTGTGCAGGCGCCCTTGCTGGCCGATGGCAGCACCCTGGTGCATTACCGACTGGCGTATGCGGATGCGCAGGTCTTGCGCGCCTACACCCAGGCGCGCTGGAGCGTGCCGCCCGCACAGATGGTGCAGCAGCGCTTGCGCGAACACCTGACCCAGGGCGGGCGCGTGGTGCTGTCGGCAGCCCCGGGCGAAGCCCTGCCCAGCGTGCAGGGGCGGCGCGTGCCCGTGTTGCGCCTGGCGCTGGAGGAGTTCAGCCATGTCTTCACCAGTGCCCAGGACAGCGTGGGCTGGGTGCGCGTACGCGCCACCCTGGTGGACCCCGCGCCGCAGGGCGATGTGCTGTTGGCCCAGCGGGTGCTGGAGGTGCGCCAGCCCGCGTCGGCACCGAACGCCGCGGCCGGGGTGCAGGCCCTGGCCCAGGGGGTGGATGTGCTGGGGGGCACCCTCACCCAGTGGCTGCAAACCGTGTCCAACCGTTAAACACTCTCTGGCACACCGGGTCGGTCTGGTCCGACCGGCCCTGTCCCGCATCGACGACACGCTGCGCCATGAATTTTTCTTAAAGTGAGTTTTCGCGCTGCAGGAATGTGAATGTGTTGGTTTTTGCGCATTCTCTGTGCAGTCAATGTTGATTTCACGCTGAGGAAAATTCCATGAATGAAGACCGTATCCAAGGAAACTGGAAGCAATTCAAGGGCAAGATTCGCGAGCAGTGGGGCAAGCTGACCGACGACGATGTGGACGTGATCGCCGGCAAGCGCGACCAGTTCCTGGGCAAGCTGCAGGAGCGCCATGGCCTGGCCAAGGAAGAGGCGGAAAAGCAGCTGGCCGAATGGCACAAGCGCCACCCCGACTTCCGTTTTGACCGCTGATCCATAGTCGCCCGCAGGGGGCGCCGCTTCCGGTCGCAATTCCGCCCGCAGGCGCGCACCCACCCTGTGTCAGCCCCAGCCCCGCATGCGGGGCTTTTTGCCGTCTGGCCCGGCGGCGCCTGTAGGCCGTGGTCCTGTGCCGGCCGGGCTTTGACCTGTCTCAAACCCCTACGAGATAGGCTTCGTAAGCTTTCGGCTTTGCACAGTTTGGACGAAGGAGGGCGCTATGGCGATATTGGAATGGAGCACGGCCCTGGAGTTGAACGTTCCAGTCATGGACGAAACGCACAAGGAGTTCGTGGACCTGATGGTGCAGGTGGAAGCCACGCCGGACGAGGCCCTGATGCCGGTGTGGCAGGCGCTGGTGGCACACACCGAGGAGCACTTCGGACAGGAAGACCGCTGGATGCTGGCCACCGGCTTTGCCACGGGCAACTGCCACGCCACGCAGCACAAGGTGGTGCTGGACATCATGCGAGAAGGTGGCAAGCGCGGGGACGAGGGGGACTACAGCATGATCCGCGGCATGACGCCGGAGCTGGCCTCCTGGTTCAGCTACCACGCCCAGACCATGGATGCGGCCCTGGCCCAGCACATGCAGAGCGTGGGCTTTGACCCCGCCAGCGGCGCCCTGCTGCACAGCGATGCCCTGCCGGCGCAGCCCATCAGCGGCTGCGGCGGGGCCTGCTCCACCCCGGACGACCACGCCCAGCACGGCGCCCAGGCCGACAAGGTGGCACAGTCGGCGGTCTGAGTGCCGCCCCTGTGCCGGCCGGCACGCGCTGTCAGCCCGCCAGCGCAGGGAAAATCTTCATCAGGCCCCCGGCCATCACTTCCACGGCCAGGGCGGCCAGGATCAGGCCCATCAGCCGCGTCATCACGTTGATGCCGGTCTTGCCCAGCACGCGGGCAATCGGTTCGGCCATGGAAAAGCTGGCCCACACCGCGGCCGCCACCACCACCCCATAGCCCACCAGGGCCAGGTGCTGCCAGAAAGTGGCCGCCTGGTCGGCGTAGATCACCACGGTTGACATGGCGGCTGGCCCGGTGAGCAGCGGGATCGTCAGCGGCACCACGGCGATGCTGTTGCCCATGGCGGCCTTCTCGACCCCCGCTTCCAGCGTGTCCTCGTGGCGCCGGTCTTCGGCCGGGCGCGCGTTGAGCATGTTCATCGCGCTGATCAGCAGCAGCAGGCCGCCGCCGACCTGGAAGCTCTGCAGCGAGATGTTGAAGAAATCCAGCACCTGCAGGCCGATCAGCGCGCAGGCGGCGATCACCACGAAGGCGCTGAACGACGCCGTGCGGATGGTCTGGGCACGCTGCGCAGCATCGAAGCCTTGCGTGTAGTGGATGAAAAACGGCACGATGGCCAGCGGATTGACGATGGCAACCAGGGTGATCAGCGGTTTCAGATCCATGGGCGGGCAGTGCGGGGAAGGGTGGACAGGTCCTAAGTGGAACGCAGATTGCTTAAAGTTGCCAGTGTTGCGGCCGGCAGGGACACGGCAGGCCGCCCAACGATAACAAGGAGATGCGATCCATGGGCAGCTTTATTTCACTGACCGCCGCCGACGGCACGGCGGTGCCGGCCTGGGTGGCCCGGCCCGAGGGCCCGGTGCGCGGGGCCGTGGTGGTGGCGCAGGAGATTTTCGGCGTCAACAGCCACATCCGCGCCGTGACCGACCGCCTGGCCGCACGCGGTTTCGTGGCGATCGCCCCGGCGCTGTTCACGCGCCTGGAGTTCGATGTGCAACTGGGCTATGACGTCGAGGGCATGGCACGCGGCAAGGCCTTGAAGGCCGCGGCCGAGGCCCTGCCGGGCGAGGGCGTGCTGCAGGACATCCGCGCCGCGGCGCAATGGGCCTTGCAGCAGGACGGTGTGGCCGGCGTGGGCATGGTGGGCTTTTGCTGGGGCGGGCTGCTGGCCTGGCGCGCGGCCGAACGGGTGAGCGAGCTGTCGGCCGCCGTGTGCTACTACGGCGGGGGCATGACCGTGTCGCCGGAGCTGGCGCGCACGCCGCGCGTACCGGTGCTGGCCCACTTTGGCGCGCGCGATGCGCATATTGCGCTGGACGGCGTGCAGGCCTTCAGCCGGGCGCACCCCGGGGTGCAGGTGCATGTGTACGACGCCGACCATGGCTTCAACTGCGACCAACGCGGCAGCTATGACGAGGCCAGCGCCATCCAGGCCAAGGACCGCACGCTGGCCTTCTTCGACCAGCACCTGGCGCGCGCCTGATGCGGGTCTGATGCAAAAGAAGAGCTGTTGGCGCTTGCCATGCTTGGGTTCTGGCGTGTTTTGACTCGCAAACCCAGCGTGGGCGCACGTGGGCCGCTCCCGGTTTGTCAGGTGTTCTCGCCCATCAGGGTGTCGCGCTCGATGTAGCGGCGGCGCAGGAAGAACACCAGCAGGGCCAGGCCGATGCCGGCCATGGCGCCCATGGCCCACCAGAAACCGTCTTCCTTGTGCACCAGGGGCAGCACGTCGAAGTTCATGCCGAATACGGCGGCGATCAGGTTCAGCGGCAGGAAGATGGCGGTCAGCGTGGTCAGTGTGCGCATGATGTCGTTGGCGCGGTTGCTCTGGGCCGAGAAGTGCATCTGCACCGCGGCCTCGGCGCTCAGCTCCATGCGGTGCACGTGGTGGCTGACGCGCTCGATGTGCTCCAGCACGTCGCGCGAGCGCACGCGCAGCAGTTCGCGCGCGCGGCGCTCGGCCGTCTCGCTTTCCTCGGGCCAGCTCTCCAGCATATCGATCCAGTCCTGCACGGCGGCGCGCTGGTCTTCGCAGATTTCGTTGAGCTGGTGCAGGCCCAGCTGCGCCTGCAGCACCTTGCCCCAGTCGTGGAAGCGCGAGTTGGGGTTGAGCAGGGCCATCTGCCACTGGTCCATCTGTTTGGCCATGTCGCGGCGCAGGCTGAGGAAACCGTCCACCATCAGGTCCAGCTGGCGCAGCATCAGGTCGGCGCTGCTGGCGGGCAGGCGGCTGCCGGCGCGCTTTTCCGGCGTGGTGCCCGGGGCCAGCAGGCGCTGCACATGGTGGGCGCGCACCGGGCATTCGCCGGGGTGGACGCTGAACAGCAGCTGGTCGAACACGGCAAAGCCGACGGGGGCGGTGTCCAGGTTCTTCAGCAGTGGGGCGCTGGCAGGGCGGGCGCCGGCGTCTGCGCTGCCGGTTGCGGGTGGCGGCGGCAGGTCCAGGCGCCGGAACAGCATCACGTCGTAGTCCGAGGTGTAGTCGAAGGTGGACGGGATCTGGGCGTTCAGCAGGTCGGAGATGTGCAGGTCCACCAGGGGTGTGCCGCACAGCTGCAGCAGCAGGCGCTGCACGGCCGCGATCTGGGTCTCGAACTCGGTGCGCTCGCACGACAGCCAGTAGAAGCTGCCGGCCTCGGGCGCGGGCAGGGGGGCGTCGGACGCAGGCCAGGTGCCCAGGTCGAGCACCTGCTTGGTGGCAGGCTGGATCAGCAGCAGTCGCATAGCTACAAGGTCAAATGGCCGCAAAACGCAGACTGTACAGGCGCTGGCAGCGATCCAAACCGTGTCTGCGCGCACGCAGACACGGGCGAGGGGCCGCTTACAGGCCGCGCAGCCGCTTGGCGGCGTCGATGGCGAAGTAGGTCAGGATGCCATCGGCCCCGGCGCGCTTGAAGGCCAGCAGGCTTTCCATCATCACGGCGTCGTGGTCCAGCCAGCCGTTGGCGGCCGCGGCCTTGAGCATGGCGTACTCGCCGCTGACCTGGTAGGCGAAGGTGGGCACGCCGAACTCGTCCTTGACGCGGCGCACGATGTCCAGGTACGGCAGGCCGGGCTTGACCATGACCATGTCCGCGCCTTCGGCGATGTCCAGCGCCACTTCGCGCAGGGCTTCGTCGGAGTTGGCGGGGTCCATCTGGTAGACGTTTTTGTCGGCCTTGCCCAGGGCGCCGCGCGTGCCCACGGCGTCGCGGAAGGGGCCGTAGAACGCGCTGGCGTACTTGGCGCTGTAGGCCATGATGCGGGTGTGGATGTGGCCTTGCAGCTCCAGCGCCTCGCGGATGGCGCCAATGCGTCCGTCCATCATGTCGCTGGGGGCGACCATGTCCACGCCGGCTTCGGCATGGGCCAGGGCCTGGCCGACCAGCACTTCCACGGTCTCATCGTTGAGGATGTAGCCGCTCTCGTCGAGAATGCCGTCCTGGCCGTGGCTGGTGTAGGGGTCCAGGGCCACGTCGGTCATCACGCCCAACTGGGGGAATTCCTGTTTCAGCGCGCGCACCACGCGGGGGATCAGGCCGTCGGGGTTCAGGGCCTCCTTGCCGTCGGGGGTCTTGAGGCTGGCATCGATGGCGGGGAACAGCGCCAGGTAGGGGATCTCCAGCTTCACGCACTCCTCGGCCACGGGCAGCAGCAGGTCCAGGCTCAGGCGGTCCACGCCGGGCATGGACGGCACGGCCTGGCGCAGCTGCGTGCCCTCGTGCACGAACACCGGGTAGATGAAGTCATGGGCTGTCAGGCGGTTTTCGCGCACCAGGTTACGGGTGAAGGCGTCGCGGCGCAGGCGGCGCGGACGGCTTTGCGGGAAAGGGGTAGGGTTCGACAGATGCATGCCGCGCATTGTGCGCCTGTCGGTCGGCGCTGGCGAGGGATTGCGCAGGGTGCCGCTGGGGCATGCCTTGGGGATAGTCCCCGTGTGCCGGGGGCGGCGGGGTGCTAGATTTCGCCTCGAAAGCGGCTTGCTGCTTTCCCTGCTTCACCTCCCTGAGCAGGCCTCTTCCAGAGGAATTTCTCGGCCCGGCTGCATGCCGGGCCTTTTTTTGTGCGCCAGCCCAGGCCAGGGGCGGGCTTACACTGTGCCCATGTTGTGGGTCAAAGCTTTTCATATCGTCTTCGTGACCAGCTGGTTTGCGGGTTTGTTCTATCTGCCGCGCATCTTTGTGAACCTGGCCATGGTGCCGCCCGGCTCGGTGGCCGAGCGCGAGCGCCTGATCGGCATGTCCCAGCGGCTGCTGCGTTTCACCACCCTGCTGGCGGTGCCCGCCGTGGGCCTGGGCCTGTGGCTGCTGTTCGGCTATGGCTTCTGGCAGTCGGGCGGCTGGGTGCATGCCAAGCTGGTGCTGGTGGCGCTGGTGCTGGCCTACCACTACAGCTGTGGCCGCCTGCTGCGCCAGCTGATGGCCGAGACCTGCCTGCGCAGCCACCGCTGGTTCCGCTGGTACAACGAGCTGCCCGTGTTCCTGTTGATGGGCATCGTGGTCCTCGCGGTGGTCAAGCCGTTCTAACTCTCGCAACCGTCTGAGCCCGGGCTGGAAAGGGGCTGTTTGTGTTCAAAACCTCGGCATGGCCGCTGGCCCTGCTGTACACCCTGCTGATCGTGTTCGCCAGCCTGTTCCCGTTCGAAGGCTGGCGGGTGCAGGGCATCTCTCCCTGGGTGTTCGCCACGGCGCCGCTGCCGCCGCCGTACTGGACCTGGTTCGACGTTAACACCAACATCATCGGCTACGTGCCCCTGGGCTTTCTGCTGGCGCTGGGCGGCGTGCGCAGCGGCATGCGCGCCTGGGCCATCCTGTGGGCGGCGCTGTGCGGGGCCGTGCTGTCGCTGAGCATGGAGTTCCTGCAGATCTACCTGCCGCGGCGCGTGCCGTCCAACATGGACTTCGTGCTCAACGCCGCAGGCGCCCTGGTGGGCGCGGTGCTGGCGGCGGGCCTGGAGTGGCTGGGCCTGCTGGAGCGCTGGAGCGTGTTCCGCGAGCGCTGGTTCGGCCACCAGCCGCATGGTGGCCTGGTGCTGATCGGCCTGTGGCCGCTGGCCCTGCTGTTCCCGCCGGCGCTGCCCTTCGGCCTGGGGCAGGTGCTGGAGCGCCTGGACACCACGCTGGACGAATGGCTGGAAGGCACGCCCTTCATGGACTGGCTGCCGCTGCGCGAGGCCCCGCTGGTGCCCCTGATGCCCAGCGCCGAAATGCTGTGCGTCATGCTGGGCCTGCTGGCGCCCTGCCTGCTGGGCTACCTGCTGATCGTCCACCGCGGCCGGCGCGCGGTGTTCGCGCTGCTGACCGGGGTGGCCGGCGTGGCGGCGACGGCGCTGTCCTCGGCCATGGCCTATGGGCCGGTGCACGCCTGGGCCTGGCTGACCCTGCCGACCCAGGCCGGCATGGTGGCGGCGGCGCTGTTTGCCGTCTGCCTGCTGCCCATCGGGCGCCGCTGGTGCGCGGTGCTGTTGCTGCTGGTACTGATGTGGCAGCTGAACTGGCTCAACCAGGCGCCGCTGAACCCGTATTTCGCCGACACCCTGCAGTCCTGGGAGCAGGGCCGGTTCATGCGCTTTTACGGACTGGGTCAGTGGCTGGGCTGGCTCTGGCCCTATGCCGTGCTCGCGTATGTGGCCTTGCGCCTGTCTCAGCGCCAGGGCGACTCCTAGAATGCACAGCACCATGAGCGACAACACTGCCCCCGGCTACTACAGCCGCCACATTTTTTTCTGCCTCAATGAGCGCCCCAACGGTGAGGACTGCTGCCACCTGCACGGCGCCAAGGAAGGCTTTGACCACTGCAAGCGGGCGGTGAAGGACGCCGGCCTGGCCGGCAAGGGCCAGGTGCGGGTGAACAAGGCCGGCTGCCTGGACCGCTGCGCCGCCGGCCCCGTGGCCGTGGTCTACCCCGAAGGCACCTGGTACACCTTCGTGGACACGGCCGACATCGACGAAATCGTCGAGTCGCACCTCAAGCATGGCCAGGTGGTGGAGCGTTTGCTGGTGCCGCCGGAACTTGGTCGCTGAAACCGACTCAGACGCCGTATTGCAAGTGTTTTTGGCAGTTTGCGCTGATCTGACAAGCGCAGACAGCTATGAATTAGGTAGTTTGCTGTGAACGCCCAAACCGAACGATTCACCCTGACCGGCGCCGCAGGCGCCATCGAAGCCCTGCGCGACCGCCCGGTGGGTACCCCCCGGGGCGTGGCGGTGATCGCCCACCCGCACCCGCTGTATGGCGGCACCATGGACAACAAGGTGGTGCAGACCTTGGCGCGTGCCTTCGTGCAAACCGGTTGGGAGACCATCCGCTTCAACTTCCGCGGCGTGGGCGCCAGCGCCGGCGTGCACGACGCCGGGCGCGGTGAAGCCCAGGACCTGGTGGAGGTGGTGCGCCAGGTGGCCCCCCAGGGGCCGCTGGCGCTGGCCGGCTTCTCGTTCGGGGCCTTTGTTACCACGCACGCCGTGGCCGCCCTGTGGGACGAGGGTCGCGTCGAGCAGGTGGTGCTGGTGGGCACGGCGGCCAGCCGCTTCGAACCCGCCACCCTGCCACCGGCGGCGCACGCGCGCACCCTGGTGCTGCATGGCGAAAAGGACGACACCGTGCCGCTGCAGTCCGTGATGGACTGGGCGCGCCCGCAGATACTGCCTGTAACAGTTGTGCCCGATGGAGGTCATTTCTTCCACGGACAATTGCCGTTGCTCAAAGGGCTGGTGGTCCGCCACCTGAGCGCCGGTCACGTGCCAACGTGACCGCTAGCCCCTTGTTGATTTTTTGATAAACCGAGTTGTTCATGAAGCCTGTTTTCTCCTCCTTGCGCACGCTGGCCCTGACCGCGGCGCTGGCGCCCCTGTGGGCCAGCGCCCAAATCGCCCCGCTGCAGCCCCCTGAAATTGCCGCGCACACCTACATGCTGGTGGATGTGACCGCCAACCAGGTGCTGGCCTCCAAGGATGTGGACGCCCAGGTGGAGCCCGCTTCGCTGACCAAGCTGATGACGGCCTACCTGGTGTTCGATGCCCTGCGTGCCAAGAAGATCACGCTGGAGCAGCGCCTGCCCGTCAGCGAGCTGGCCTGGAAGATGCCCGGCTCGCGGATGTTCATCGACCCCAAGATGCAGGTGGCGGTGGAAGACCTGCTCAAGGGCATGATCGTGCAGTCCGGCAACGACGCCACCATGGCGCTGGCCGAAGGCGTGGGCGGAACCAAGGATAACTTCGTGCGCCTGATGAACGAGCAGGCCAAGGCGCTGGGCATGACCGGCACCAGCTACAAGAACCCCGAAGGCCTGACCGAGGCCGGGCACTACACCACGGCGCGCGACCTGTCCATCCTGGCCATGCGCCTGATGCGCGACTTCCCCGAGTACACCCACTACTACTCCATCAAGGAATACCGTTACCAGGGCACGCCGGCCGCCAACAGCCGCAACCGCAACACCCTGCTGTTCCGCGACCCCTCGGTGGACGGCCTCAAGACCGGCCACACCAATGCCGCGGGCTACTGCCTGGTGTCGACCGCCAACCGCGAAATCCCCAATGTGGGCGGGCGTCGACTGCTCTCCATTTTGCTGGGCGCGGCCAGCGACAACGCGCGGGCCAACGAAAGCCAGAAGCTGCTGAACTGGGGCTACACCGCCTACGACGCCGTCAAGCTGTTCGATGCCGGCCAGCCCATGGAAGAGGCGCAGATCTGGAAGGGCTCGCAAGGCACCATCAAGGTGGGCCGCGAAGCCGCGACCGTGGTGACCGTGCCTTCGGGCAGCGCCGGCAAGGTGACCACCCAGCTGGTGCGCACCGATCCGCTGATGGCGCCGATCACCAAGGGCCAGCAGGTGGGCACCTTGAAGGTGCTGGTCGGCGACCAGGTGGCGGCCGAGCTGCCGGTGCTGGCCCTGGAGGCCGTGAATGAAGGCGGCTTCTTCCGCCGCCTGTGGGACTCCATCCGTCTCTGGATCCGGTAACGGCTCCAGGCCGACGGCAGCACCTCTGGACTCCTGGGGGTGCTGCCGTTAATCACGTGCGACTTGCCCCGGGTTTGCCAAACTGGTACATTCGAGGGCTTTTCGGAATTTCCGAAGGGTTTCACGTTTTCGTTTTTTACGTTTAGGGACGTATATATGCCAACCATTAACCAACTCGTGCGTCAGGGCCGCACGGTCGAAGTTATCAAATCCAAGAGCCCTGCTATGGAAAACTGCCCCCAACGCCGTGGCGTGTGCACCCGTGTGTACACCACCACGCCCAAGAAGCCTAACTCGGCTTTGCGTAAGGTGGCCAAGGTGCGTCTGACCAACGGTTTCGAGGTGATCTCGTACATCGGCGGTGAAGGCCACAACCTGCAAGAGCACAGCGTGGTGCTGGTGCGCGGCGGCCGTGTGAAGGACTTGCCTGGTGTGCGTTACCACATCGTGCGCGGTTCCCTTGACCTGCAAGGCGTCAAGGACCGTAAGCAAGCCCGTTCCAAGTACGGTGCCAAGAAGCCTAAGGCCAAGTAATCAGCCCTGGCTTGAAAACAATCGGTGTTTGATTCGCCTGACTGGCGCGGTCAAACGTAGTGGCCCAAAGCGCAAATGTCTTGCGTGGGTCGAGTAAGTGAGAGTTTTGTTAAATGGCTCTCGCGGTGCCTGAAAAGACACCAACTGAAGCAAAGATAGAGGTAAAAAATGCCACGTCGTCGCGAAGTCCCCAAACGTGAAATCCTGCCGGATCCTAAGTTCGGCAATGTCGAGCTGTCCAAATTCATGAACGTGATCATGGAAGGCGGCAAGAAGGCGGTTGCAGAGCGCATCATCTACGGTGCCCTGGATCTGATCGCCAAGAAGCAGCCTGAAAAGGAAGCTCTGGAAGTGTTCGTCACTGCCATCAACAACGTGAAGCCCATGGTGGAAGTGAAGTCCCGCCGTGTGGGTGGTGCCAACTACCAGGTGCCCGTTGAAGTGCGCCCCGTCCGTCGTCTGGCTCTGTCCATGCGCTGGATCAAGGAAGCCGCCCGCAAGCGTGGTGAGAAGTCCATGGCCCAGCGCCTGGCCAACGAACTGCTGGAAGCGACCGAAGGTCGTGGCGGCGCCATGAAGAAGCGTGACGAAGTGCACCGCATGGCCGAAGCCAACAAGGCATTCAGCCACTTCCGCTTCTAATCTGCTGAGCGCAGATTGAATCAGACGGGCCGCTCGCAATTTTTGCCGGCGGCCTTGTCTCGATTCAAGGCACCCCCATATAGAACTGCTGGCCCCGGCGCACAAGGCAGGGTGATCGCAGACTCTCTCCCATACGATCAATCAAGGATCAATCATGGCTCGCAAGACCCCCATTGGCCGTTATCGCAACATCGGTATCTCGGCCCACATTGACGCAGGTAAGACCACTACCACTGAACGTATCCTGTTTTACACAGGCGTGACCCACAAGCTGGGTGAAGTGCACGACGGCGCTGCGACCACGGACTGGATGGAGCAAGAGCAAGAGCGCGGCATCACCATCACCTCCGCTGCCGTGACCTGTTTCTGGAAGGGTATGGACCTGTCCTACCCTGAGCACCGTTTCAACATCATCGACACCCCCGGCCACGTGGACTTCACGATCGAAGTGGAGCGTTCCATGCGCGTGCTGGACGGCGCTTGCATGGTGTACTGCGCTGTGGGCGGCGTGCAGCCCCAGTCGGAAACCGTGTGGCGTCAGGCTAACAAGTACAAGGTGCCTCGTCTGGCCTTCGTGAACAAGATGGACCGTACCGGCGCCAACTTCTTCAAGGTCGTGGACCAGATCAAGACCCGCCTGAAGGGCAACCCCGTGCCTGTCGTGGTGCCAATCGGTGCCGAAGACAACTTCAAGGGTGTCGTGGACCTGCTGAAGATGAAGGCCATCATCTGGGACGAAGCGTCCCAGGGCATGAAGTTCGACTACGCCGAGATCCCCGCTGACGTGCAGGAAACTGCCGAAAAGTGGCGCGAAAACATGATCGAAGCGGCGGCCGAAGCCAGCGAAGACCTGATGAACAAGTACCTGGAAGAAGGTACGCTGTCGGAAGAAGAGATCAAGGCCGGCCTGCGCGCCCGTACCCTGGCTGTGGAAATTCAGCCCATGCTGTGCGGTACTGCGTTCAAGAACAAGGGCGTGCAGCGCATGCTCGACGCCGTGATCGACTACCTGCCTTCGCCCATCGACATTCCTGATGTGGAAGGCACCGATCCCGACAACGAAGAAACCAAGCTGTCGCGCAAGGCCGATGACGAAGAGAAGTTCTCTGCGCTGGCGTTCAAGCTGATGACCGACCCGTTCGTGGGTCAGCTCACTTTCGTGCGCGTGTACTCGGGCGTTCTGACCAAGGGTGAATCCGTTCTGAACTCTGTGAAGGGTAAGAAGGAACGTATCGGCCGTATCGTGCAGATGATGGCGAACGACCGCGTGGAAGTGGAAGAAATCCGTGCTGGCGACATCGCTGCCTGCGTGGGTCTGAAGGACGTGACCACTGGCGAAACCCTGTGCTCGCAAGACGCTCCCATCGTGCTGGAACGCATGGTGTTCCCCGAGCCCGTGATTGCACAGGCTGTGGAACCCAAGTCCAAGGCCGACCAAGAAAAGATGGGTATCGCCCTGTCGCGCCTGGCTGCAGAAGATCCATCCTTCCGTGTGCGTACCGACGAAGAATCCGGTCAGACCATCATCGCCGGTATGGGCGAGTTGCACCTGGAAATCATCGTGGACCGCATGAAGCGCGAATTCAACGTGGAAGCCAACGTGGGCAAGCCCCAAGTGGCCTACCGCGAAACCATTCGCCAGAAGGTGGTGGACGTGGACGGTAAGTTCGTGCGTCAGTCCGGTGGTAAGGGTCAGTACGGTCACGTGGTGTTCACGGTCGAGCCCCAAGAAGCCGGCAAGGGCTTCGAGTTCGTCGATGCCATCAAGGGCGGTGTGGTGCCTCGCGAATACATCCCTGCGGTCGAAAAGGGTGTGATCGAAGCCCTGACTTCCGGCGTGCTGGCTGGTTACCCCGTGGTGGACGTGAAGGTCACACTGACCTTCGGTTCGTACCACGATGTGGACTCGTCCGAACAGGCCTTCAAGATGGCCGCCATCTTCGGTTTCAAGGAAGCCGCCAAGAAGGCCAGCCCCGTCATACTGGAGCCCATGATGGCCGTGGAAGTGGAAACGCCTGAAGACTACGCCGGTACCGTGATGGGTGACTTGTCTTCCCGTCGTGGCATGGTGCAGGGCATGGACGACATGGTTGGTGGCGGCAAGGCCATCAAGGCCGAAGTGCCTCTGTCCGAAATGTTCGGCTACGCCACCTCGCTGCGTTCCCAGACACAAGGTCGTGCGACTTACACGATGGAATTCAAGCACTACGCTGAAGCTCCTCGTAACGTGGCCGAAGCCATCGTGGCTGCCCGCGCTAAGTAATTAGCAAATCGGTCATAATCGACAGCTTGGTTGAAAGCACCCTCGTAGCGCTTTCAACACAGATTGCCGGTCTGCGATCGCGTGCCGCTTTGTTCCCTGTGCGAAGTGAATCAGCAATGCGATGCAGACCTTAAAACCCCACACAGGTTTGCTCTTTTATTCGGAGAATTTGCAATGGCAAAGGAAAAATTCGAACGTACCAAGCCCCACGTGAACGTGGGCACCATTGGCCACGTTGACCACGGTAAGACCACCCTGACTGCTGCTATCGCCACTGTGCTGTCCAAGCACTTCGGCGGTGAAGCCAAGGACTACTCGCAGATCGACAACGCGCCTGAAGAAAAGGCCCGTGGTATCACGATCAACACTTCGCACGTCGAGTACGAAACCGCCACTCGCCACTACGCTCACGTGGACTGCCCTGGCCACGCTGACTATGTGAAGAACATGATCACCGGCGCTGCCCAGATGGACGGCGCTATCTTGGTCTGCTCCGCTGCTGACGGCCCCATGCCCCAGACCCGCGAACACATCCTGCTGGCTCGCCAGGTGGGCGTGCCTTACATCATCGTGTTCCTGAACAAGTGCGACATGGTGGACGACGAGGAACTGCTGGAACTGGTGGAAATGGAAGTCCGCGAACTGCTGGACAAGTACGATTTCCCCGGCGACGACACCCCCATCGTGCGTGGTTCCGCCAAGCTGGCCTTGGAAGGCGACCAGTCTGACAAGGGCGAGCCTGCGATCCTGAAGCTGGCTGAAGCTCTGGACTCCTACATCCCCACGCCTGAGCGCGCGGTGGACGGCGCCTTCGTGATGCCCGTGGAAGACGTGTTCTCCATCTCCGGTCGTGGTACCGTGGTGACCGGTCGTATCGAGCGCGGCATCATCAAGGTCGGCGAAGAAATCGAAATCGTCGGTATCAAGGACACCCAGAAGACCACCTGCACGGGCGTGGAAATGTTCCGCAAGCTGCTGGACCAAGGTCAAGCTGGCGACAACGTGGGTCTGCTGCTGCGCGGCACCAAGCGTGAAGACGTGGAACGCGGTCAAGTGCTGTGCAAGCCCGGCTCCATCAAGCCCCACACCCACTTCACCGCTGAGGTGTACGTGCTGTCCAAGGACGAAGGTGGTCGTCACACGCCTTTCTTCAACAACTACCGTCCTCAGTTCTACTTCCGTACCACGGACGTGACTGGCTCCATCGAGCTGCCCGAAGGCAAGGAAATGGTGATGCCTGGCGACAACGTGTCCATCACTGTGAAGCTGATCGCTCCTATTGCTATGGAAGAAGGTCTGCGCTTCGCTATCCGTGAAGGTGGCCGTACCGTGGGCGCCGGCGTGGTTGCTAAGGTTCTCGCTTAATTCTTAGAAAAAACTAGGAATTAACATGTCCAAGCAAAAAATCCGCATCCGCCTGAAGGCTTTCGATTACAAGTTGATCGACCAGTCTGCAGCTGAAATCGTTGATACCGCGAAGCGCACTGGCGCGATCGTCAAGGGTCCCGTGCCTCTGCCTACCCGCATGAAGCGCTTCGACATCCTGCGTTCGCCCCACGTGAACAAGACTTCGCGTGACCAGCTGGAAATCCGCACGCACCAACGTCTGATGGACATTGTCGATCCTACCGACAAGACCGTGGACGCTTTGATGAAGCTGGACCTGCCTGCTGGCGTGGACGTCGAAATCAAACTGCAATAAGAACTCGCACGGGCACCGTTCGCGGTGCCTTGTAAGGTCTTCTTTTAACGCGAACTTGCTTGAAAAAGCAGTTCGCGTTAAAATTTGGAGCTTCGCTTTTCTGGCGAAGTTTTATTAACCTTCTTTCGTGCGCTTTACCGGGCATTCTGGTTGGGTGCAACGCTGGGCCAATTGCAGTTACAGCGGCGAAAGTTTTGGAGCAAACAAATGAGTCTGAGCAACTCCCTGGGGTTGCTGGGCCGCAAGGTGGGCATGATGCGTCTGTTCACTGATGATGGGGACGCAGTGCCCGTCACAGTGGTGGATGTGTCCAACAACCGCGTGACCCAGGTCAAAACCCAAGAGAACGATGGCTATGTGGCTTTGCAAGTCACATTCGGTACACGCAAGGCATCTCGCGTGACCAAGCCTCAAGCCGGTCACCTCGCCAAGGCAGGTGTTGAAGCCGGTGAAGTCACCAAAGAATTCCAAGTGACCGAAGAGATCGCTGCCAAGTACGCAGCAGGTACAGCCCTGCCCGTGGCCGATCTGTTCAGCGTTGGCCAGAAAGTGGACGTGCAAGGCACTTCCATCGGTAAGGGCTTCCAGGGCACGATCAAGCGCCACAACTTCGGTGCACAGCGCAACTCGCACGGTAACAGCCGTTCGCACCGCGTGCCCGGTTCTATCGGTATGGCACAAGACCCCGGTCGCGTGTTCCCCGGTAAGCGCATGACTGGTCACATGGGTGATGTGACCGTGACAACCCAAAACCTGGACGTGGTTCGTATCGACGAAGCACGCCAACTGCTGTTGATCAAGGGTGCAATCCCTGGCGCGAAGGGTGGCTTCGTGTCGGTGCGTCCTGCCATCAAGGCTAAAGCTTCCAAAGGAGCGAACTAATGCAGCTCGAACTCCTGAATGAACAAGGTCAAGCCGCGTCCAAGTTCGACGCGCCTGAGACTGTGTTCGGCCGTGCGTACAACGAAGACCTGATCCACCAGATCGTGACTGCTTACCGTGCCAACGCACGCCAAGGCACGCGCGCTCAGAAGGATCGCGAACAGGTCCGTCACACCACCGCCAAGCCTTTCAAGCAAAAGGGTACAGGCCGTGCACGTGCTGGTATGTCCTCTTCGCCTCTGTGGCGTGGGGGCGGCCGCGTCTTCCCGAATCTGCCTGAAGAAAACTTCTCGCAGAAGATCAACAAGAAGATGTACCGCGCCGGTATGGCTTCCATCCTGTCCCAGCTGGCCCGCGAAGGCCGTCTGGCGGTGGTGGAGTCCCTGACCGTTGACACTCCCAAGACCAAGGTTCTGGCTGACAAGTTCAAGTCCATGAATCTGCAGTCGTCGGTGATGGTGATCGCCGAAGAGATCGACGAGAACCTGTACCTGGCTTCGCGCAACCTGAAGAACGTGTTCGTGGTGGAACCCCGCTACGCAGACCCCGTTTCTCTGGTGCATTACAAGAAAGTGCTCATCACCAAGGGCGCAATCGACAAACTCAAGGAGATGTTCGCATGAGCACGCTCAAGTTTGACGAAGGTCGTCTGATGCAAGTGTTGGTCGCTCCCATCGTGTCCGAAAAGGCCACCATGGCTGCCGAAAAGTCCAACGCTGTGACTTTTAAGGTGCTGCAAAACGCTACCAAGCACGAAATCAAGGCTGCAGTGGAACTGCTGTTCAAGGTTGAAGTGGCTGGCGTTTCTGTGGTGAACACCAAGGGCAAGACCAAGCGCTTTGGCAAGACCATTGGCCGCCGCGACAACGTGCGCAAGGCTTATGTGCGTCTGAAGCCCGGTCAAGAGCTGAACCTGTCTGGGGAGGCTGCTTAATCATGGCTGTTATCAAACTCAAACCAACTTCGCCTGGCCGTCGTGGCGCGGTGAAGGTGACGCGTGACCACCTGTTCAAGGGCCCTGGCTATGCTCCACTGCTGGAATCGCAGTCGGAGAAGGCTGGCCGTAACAACAACGGTCACATCACAACCCGTCACAAGGGCGGTGGTCACAAGCACCACTACCGTGTGGTGGACTTCCGTCGCAACAAGGATGCCATCCCCGCCAAGGTGGAACGCATTGAGTACGACCCCAACCGTACGGCCCACATCGCTCTGGTGTGCTATGCCGACGGCGAGCGTCGCTACATCATCGCTCCCCGCAATCTGGCTGTGGGCGCGACCATCGTGAGCGGCTCCGAAGCTCCGATTCGCGTGGGCAACACCCTGCCTATCCGCAACATCCCCGTGGGTTCGACCATCCACTGTATCGAGCTGCAACCCGGCGGCGGCGCGCAAATCGCCCGTTCCGCAGGTGCTTCCGCTACGCTGCTGGCTCGCGAAGGCGTCTACGCTCAAGTGCGTATGCGTTCCGGCGAAGTGCGCAAGATTCACATCGAGTGCCGCGCCACCATCGGTGAAGTTGCCAACGAAGAGCATAGCCTGCGCCAGTACGGCAAGGCCGGTGTGAAGCGTTGGATGGGTATCCGTCCTACCGTCCGTGGTACTGCCATGAACCCGATCGACCACCCGCACGGTGGTGGTGAAGGTAAGACCGGTGAAGGCCGTCACGCTGTTGACCCATGGGGCAACCTGACGAAGGGCTACCGTACCCGTAACAACAAGCGCACACAAAGCATGATTGTGTCGCGTCGTAAGAAGTAAGGGGTAGCAAATGACTCGTTCTCTCAAAAAGGGTCCGTTTGTTGACCATCACTTGGTTGCCAAGGTTGAAAAGGCCGTCGCTACCAAGGACAAGAAGCCCGTCAAGACCTGGTCGCGTCGCTCCATGGTTCTGCCCGAGTTCATCGGTCTGACCATCGCCGTGCACAACGGCAAGCAGCACGTGCCTGTCTACATCACCGACCAAATGGTGGGTCACAAGTTGGGCGAATTCGCACTGACTCGTACCTTCAAGGGTCACCCCGCCGACAAGAAGGCCAAGAAGTAAGGAACGACCATGTCTGAAACACGTGCAGTCCTCCGTGGCGTCCGCTTGTCGGTTGACAAGGGTCGCCTGGTCGCGGATCTGATCCGCGGCAAGAAGGTGGATCAAGCTCTGAACATTCTGACCTTCACGCAGAAAAAAGCTGCTGTGATCGTGAAGAAGGTTCTGGAATCCGCTATCGCCAACGCCGAGCACAACGACGGCGCCGACATCGACGAATTGAAGGTCAAGACCATCTACGTCGAGCAAGGCACGACGCTCAAGCGTTTCACCGCTCGCGCTAAGGGCCGTGGCAATCGCATCAGCAAGCCTACCTGCCACATCTACGTGACAGTCGGTAACTGAGGCCTAAAGGAAGAATATGGGACAGAAAATCCATCCTACCGGCTTCCGCCTTGCTGTGAGCCGTAACTGGGCTAGCCGTTGGTACGCTAGCAACCGTGACTTCGCCGGCATGCTGGCCGAAGACATCAAGGTTCGCGAGTATCTGAAGGCTAAGTTGAAGAACGCTGCTGTGGCACGCGTGCTGATCGAGCGTCCTGCTAAGAACGCCCGTATCACCATCTTCTCGGCCCGTCCTGGTGTTGTGATCGGCAAGAAGGGCGAAGACATCGAGAACCTGAAGAAGGAACTCGCCACTCGCCTGGGCGTGCCCGTTGCTGTGAACATCGAAGAAGTGCGCAAGCCTGAAATCGATGCCAAGCTGATCGCTGACTCGATCACCCAGCAACTCGAAAAGCGCATCATGTTCCGTCGTGCCATGAAGCGTGCGATGCAGAACGCCATGCGTCTGGGTGCCCAGGGCATCAAGATCATGTCTTCCGGTCGTCTGAACGGTATCGAAATCGCCCGTACCGAGTGGTATCGCGAAGGCCGCGTGCCTCTGCACACTCTGCGTGCTGACATCGACTACGGCTTCTCCGAAGCCAAGACGACTTACGGCATCATCGGCGTGAAGGTCTGGGTCTACAAGGGTGATACCTTGGGCCGCAACGACCTGCCCGCCGTCGAGACTCCCCGTCCTGATGACGAGCGTCGTCCACGCGGCCCCCGCCGCGATGGTCGCCGTGACGGCGCAGGCCGTGGTGCCCGCCGCCCCACAGGCGGTAACGCAGCTCCTGTAGACGGCAGCGACAAGCCTGCTGGTGCCGGCGCTGACTCCGTTAAGCGCGTTCGCAAGACTGACGCGCCCGCTACAGCAGCGGACGGTAAAGGAGAATAAACATGCTGCAACCTGCACGCCGCAAGTTCCGTAAGGAACACAAAGGCCGCAACACCGGTATCGCTACCCGTGGCAACGCTGTTGCTTTCGGCGATTTCGGTCTGAAGTCTACCGACCGTGGCCGTCTGACTGCACGTCAGATCGAAGCCGCACGTCGTGCGATTTCGCGTCACGTCAAGCGTGGCGGCCGTATCTGGATTCGTGTGTTCCCCGACAAACCCATCTCCACCAAGCCTGCTGAAGTGCGTATGGGTAACGGTAAGGGCAACCCCGAGTACTACGTGGCCGAAATCCAGCCCGGCAAGATCATCTACGAAATCGTGGGTGTTCCTGAAGAGCTGGCACGTCAAGCGTTCCGCCTGGCCGCTGCAAAGCTGCCTCTGCGTACGACCTTCGTGTCCCGTCACATTGGTGAATAAGGAGAATCAACATGACTAAAACTGCTGAACTCCGCCAAAAAGACGTGGCCGCCCTGGAAGCTGAAGTGAAGTCCCTGCAAAAGGCCCACTTCGGTCTGCGTATGCAAAAGGCCACGCAACAACTTGGCAACACATCGACTCTGAAGGCCACACGCCGTGAGATCGCCCGTGCCAAGACCATTCTTGCTGAAAAGCAAGCCGCCAAGTAAGGAGCCGACATGACGGAAGCTAAAACATCCCTCAAGCGCACCTTGATTGGCAAGGTGGTGAGCGACAAGCGCGCTAAGACAGTGACCGTGTTGGTGGAGCGTCGCGTGATGCACCCCATCTACG
This sequence comes from Comamonas sp. GCA5, assembly GCF_036541385.1. NCBI lineage: Bacteria > Pseudomonadati > Pseudomonadota > Betaproteobacteria > Burkholderiales > Comamonadaceae > Comamonas > Comamonas sp. GCA5. The sequence continues at coordinate 24,917 of NZ_JAZHFR010000005.1, forward strand.
GCAAGATTGTGGTGAAGTCCTCGAAGTACCACGCTCACGACGAGCAAGGTGAATTCAAGATGGGTGACACCATCGAAATCACCGAGAGCCGTCCGCTGTCGAAGACCAAGAACTGGGTGGCGACCCGCTTGGTGCAAAAGGCTGCTCTGGTTTAAGCGTTCAACCGCTTTGACTGCATAGTCTTGAAAAGCGACCCACAATGTGGGTCGCTTTTTTTATTTGCCGCCTTGCCCGGCGCTGCGCGCACGGGAACAAGCCAAGGCGATCACAATCCTGGAGGACACACAATGATCAAGGTTGGAGACGCGCTGCCCGCAGTGAAGCTGATGGAGTACGTGGAAGTGGAAGGCAATGGCTGCAGCATCGGCCCTAACCCTGTGGAGCTGCCCCAGGCTGCCGCAGGCAAGACGATTGCCCTGTTCGCCGTGCCCGGCGCCTTCACCCCGACTTGCTCTGCCAAGCACCTGCCTGGTTACATCGAGCAGGCCGAGGCGTTTAAGGCGGCAGGCGTGGACGAAATCTGGTGTGTGTCCGTGAACGATGCGTTTGTGATGGGCGCCTGGGGGCGCGAGCAGAACGCCACCGGCAAGGTGCGCATGATCGCCGACGGCGACGCCGCGTTTGCCAAGGCCACGGGCCTGACCCTGGATCTGAACGGCAAGGGCCTGGGCCTGCGCAGCAACCGCTACTCCATGCTGGTCAAGGACGGCAAGGTGGTGAGCCTGAACGTCGAAGGCCCCGGCAAGTTTGAAGTCTCGGACGCCGCCACGCTGTTGGCCCAAGCCAAGGCCTAAGCCGCCGAGGATTGCAAAAAGCGCTGCAGAAGCAGCGCTTTTTTATGGTGCTTGGCGCCAGCTGCGGCGCTCGCCGGTGGGGGGGCTAGGGCGGGGTGGTGGCTGGTGGAAGCTGTGACGAGGGGGCTCCTTTGTCCACCAACGGCACCACACTCCAGCGCCCGGACTGGAAGACATCGGGCACGCCGCGGTGGCTGGCTTCGCTGGCCACAGTCTGGCGCCAGCCCTCCAGCAGGTGCGCGCGTCCTGCCGTGTTGTGCATCAGCAGGGCGGTCTTCATGAAGTGCATCAGGCGGACCACCACCGAGGCCGGCCGTGCGTTGGGGCGCATCCAGCGGTAGGAGGCGGATGCCTCGGCGCCAAAGTAGGTGGCAAAACGCTTGAGCTCGACGTCCGTGGCCTCGTTCATCAGGCTGAAAACTTCCGAAGCCGTCGGGACTTTGGGTACGACGGCCAGTTCCGGGTGCTGCGCCAGAAAGCGCACCAGCAGGGCCAGGGCTGGGTCTTTGACCGGCGCATCCGGGGCCTGGCGCACGATCTGCATCCAGCGGGTGATGGACATGCCGAGCACCCAGATGATGTCCTGGGTCGCCAGCCCGAAGGCCTGGCGCACGGTCTCAAGGTCTCGGCCCAGCACGGGGCGGTCGGTGGGAATCATGGGCAAGTGGTCGGTTCGGTGTCGCAACGCCGTGCCCGTGCGGGAGTGGACAAGGACGCTGCTGCCGCATTATTCACAGACTGCGTCCCCGCATCCAGCGCGGATGCCGCGTGTCGGTCAAACACACACCATGCTGATGCCAGCGACATGATGTGGCGGTGGAAGGTGTCGATCGCGGTGTCGGGCCGACGGCGGCGATGCGCCAAATCCCGAGGGCTGCACAAGCGCGGGTGGAGCCCACGCGATTGCTGGGAATGTGTGGGATCTGTGGTGAATGCGGCGTAAAACCACACCACGCCACGCGATCAAGCTTTCCGGTGACGTGACACGGTGCCCTGCTTGGCTGCCTGTGTACCTGCAGTGCCATTCCTTGAACCGTGCGGGCGCCTGGACCGGCGCGGCCGCCGTTCAGAAGATGTCGACCTTCAGGTAGTGCGCCCCGGCAATCGGGTTGTGGTAGTAGGGCTCGATCGCTGTGAACCCCAGGTCGGTGTAGAGGTTGCGCGCCGCCTCCATGTCGTCCAGGGTGTCCAGCAGCACGCAGGCATAGCCCGCCTGGCGCGCTGCATCAAGGGCGCTTTCGGCCAGCTGGCGCCCCAGGCCGAAGCCCCGGAAGGCCTTGCGCACGTACAGGCGCTTCATCTCGGCCGCATTCGGGTAGTCGGCGGTGTCCAGGGGGCGCAGGGCGCAGCACCCGGCCAGGGCATCGCCCACATGGGCCAGCAGCAAGCTGCCGCGTGGCGCGGCATAGTCGCCGGGCAGGGAGGCCAACTCGTGGGCAAAATTTTGAAAGGCCAGGTCCAGGGCCAGGCTGTCGGCGTATTCGCTGAACAGCAAGGCGGCGCTGGCCATGTCTTGGGGCGTCGCGGCAAGGGCGACGGCCACGCTGGGGTGGTCCACGTTCAAAACTGGGTGTTCAAGGGCAAAACAAGAGCCCAGTGTAGCGGCATGCCGCAGCCAGGGATACCGTGGTTAGAACGCCGCCCGGGTCCAGACCCAGTAGGCCATCACGGCGCAGGCCGCAGCGAACAGCAGGGCGGAGGCCCAACTGGCCAGGCCGTCGCGGCTGGCGGGCAGGTCGGCGGGCAGGCCGACCTTGTCGCCGTGCAGCATGGCGGGCACCAGCTTGTCGCGCCGCACGACACTGTAGAACACGATGGCGGCCAGGTGCAGGCCGATCACCGTCCACAGCAGCCACTGGCCCCAGCCTGTGTGCCAGTTGGTGGCCCAGGCGATGGTGTCGGACGAGACAAAGCGCACCAGGGGGCCGGCGAAGGCGATTTCGTCATCGCTGACCAGTCCGGTGCCGACTTGCAGGCCCAGGATGCCCAGCATGGCCAGCACCGACAGGGCGCCCAGCGGGTTGTGGCCGGCCTTGTCGGCGGGGCGGCCCTGGCCGCGCAGGTGGCGCAGCAGCCGCACGGGACCAGGGATGAAGGTGGCGAAGCGCGACCAGTGGCCACCGACCAGGCCCCAGACCACGCGGAACAGCAGCAGTGCCAGGACCACGTGCCCCAGGCGCAGGTGCCATTCCATGGCGTTGCCGCCGATGTTGGCGGTGACGATCAGGGCGATCACGCTGGTGGCCAGCGACCAGTGGAACAGGCGCGTGGGCAGGTCCCAGATGCGCAGGCGGGTGGTGGGGGGGGAGCTCATGGGTGGAATGTACGGGACGGAAGGGGAAAGATGCTGCGGCGCATCAAAAAATGCCGGAGGGTTGGGGAATTGCCGGGGCGCGGCGATACTCCCCTGTTACAACCAGGGTTGTCTGGTTCATACCGAGAAAGGAAGTTCCCCATGAAGTTCAAAACCTTGTCCGTGGCTGCGCTGGCTTTGTCTGCGGCGCTGGCGGGTGCGACGGCATCGGCCGACACGCTGAAGTTTGGCAAGACCGAAGATGCCGTCAAGTACCGCCAGAATGCCTTGTTCGTGATGAGCCAGCATTTCGGCTCGCTGGGCGCCATGGCCAACGGGCGGGCCGAGTTCAACGCCGATCTGGCCAAGCAGAACGGCGCTGTGCTGGAGACGCTGGCCACCTTACCCTGGCAGGCGTTCGGCGCAGGCACCGAAGGGGGCAAGACCAAGCCCGAAGTCTGGAAGGAAAAGGCCAAGTTCGACGGCCATGCCAAGGATTTCGTGACCGAAGCCGGCAAGCTGGCCGCGGCCGCCAAGACCGGGGATCTGGCACAGCTCAAGGCCGCCTTCGGTCCCGCGGCCCAGACTTGCAAGGCCTGCCACGACGCCTTCCGCAACCGTTGATAGCCCCCTGGTTATTTGAATAAAAAAAGAGCTGCCAGCGCAGGTGTGAATTGGGTTTCAAGGCGTTTAAAGCCCGAAACCCAACGCCATCCTGCGCTGGCAGCTCTTTTTTTGAGATGGCACTGGCGCGTCTCAGGCCTCGGCCAGCAGCTTTTCGATCAGCTGGTGCAGCTCTTCAAAGTTGGGCTGCCCGATGTAGGTCTTCACGATGTCGCCGCGCTTGTTGACGATGTAGGTGGTGGGGGTCAGCTTCACGTCGCCCCAGTCCTTGGCAATCTGGCCGGTGTTGTCCAGCGCCACCTTGAAGGGCAGCTGGCGCGACTGGGCGAAGTTCACCACATAGCTGGGCGGGTCGTACTGCATGGCCACGGCCAGGGTGTCATAGCCCTGGTCCTTGTACTTGTTGTAGGTCGCGATGACCTCTGGCATTTCCGCCACGCAGGTCACGCAGCTGGTGGCCCAGAAGTTGACCAGCGTCACCTTGCCGCGCAGCTGCTGCGTGGTGGTGCTGGAGCCGTCGAGCAGCACGAATTGCGAACTGGGCGCGGGCTGCGCGGACTCGCCCCACAGCACATAGCCCCCCAGACCTGCGAATGCAGCAAGCGCCACGCCTGCCACCAGATGTTTGATTGCCATACGTCGTATTGTGCCAAGTTGCCGGGATGCGGCCCCAGGCAGACCCCCGCAGCACGCCCATGTATGGAGTGGTTTTCCCCGAAGAAGTTCACCATCCAGTTCGCCTGGGGTTTGCCGATAATCCAGGCATGAGCAAGATTTCCACCCTGATGCGTTGTGCCCTGGTTGCCGCTGCTGCGCTGGCCTTGGGCGCCTGTGGCAAGCATGAGCCGGAGTTGACCTGGCGCCCCGTCGCGCTGGACGACGCGGGTCTGGAAATGCAGTTCCCGTGCGATCCGCAGTTTGCCCGCACGCCGGTGGACTTCGGCATGTCCCTGGGCCGTGTGCCGGTCAACATGATGGGCTGCGATGCCGTGGATTCCACCTTCGCCCTGTCGCACTGGGTGCTGGACGATGCCAGCCAGGCCGACGATGCTCTGGCATTCTGGGAGGCTGCGGTGCTGACCCGCCTCAAGGCCGTGGACGGCGAGGGTGACAAGAGCGGTGCCCCCTTCGTGCCCGCAGGCGCCATGGACCTGGGGCGTTCCATCCGCGCCACGGTGGAGGGTGTCGGCCCCGCAGGCTGGACCATCACCACCCACGGCGTCTGGTTTGCACGCAAGGAGGGCGCCAAGGCGCGCATCTTCCATGCCGTGGTCTACGCCCCCAAGGCCCACCACAAGATCGCGGGCCAGTTCTTCAACAGCATCGTGCTGCAGGCCCGCCCCTGAGCGGATCGGCCCGCGTGCTGCGCTCTGCGGCTTACGCGGCACGGCTGGCGCGCCATAATGGCAATCCAGACTAAGGCCTTATGACCACGACTGCCAACCACATCCTCCTGATTGCCCACGCCCCGCTGGCGCACGCCTTGCGCGAATGTGCGCTGCACGTGTTTGCTGACAGCGCCCAGGATGTCAGCGTGCTGGATGTGCCGCCCAACGAATCTCCCGAAGACACGCTGCAGGCGGCACGCACCCTGCTGGCGCACAGCGGGGCCGAGCGCACCCTGGTGCTGGCGGATGTGTTCGGTGCGACGCCCAGCAATGTGGCCCACCGGCTGGTGGAGGGCAGTGCTGCGCGCTTGCTGGTGGGGGTGAACCTGCCCATGCTGCTGCGCGCCATCTGCTACCGCTACGAACCGTTGGACGAGCAGGCCGCGCGTGCGCTGGCAGGCGGTCAGCAAGGCATGCTGCAAGTGGCGGCCAGCAATGCCCCACGCAACCAGAATTCCCGGAAAGAACATGGTCAAGACAGAGATCACCATCAGCAATAAGCTGGGCTTGCATGCCCGCGCTTCGGCCAAGCTGACCAAGCTGGCCGGCAGCTTCCCCTGCGATGTTTGGATGAGCAAGGGCGAGCGGCGCATCAACGCCAAGAGCATCATGGGCGTCATGATGCTGGCGGCCGGGGTGGGCTCCGTGGTGGAGCTGGAAACCGATGGCCCCCAGGAGCAGGAAGCCCTGGACGCACTCGTGGCACTGATCAACGACAAGTTTGGCGAAGGCCAATAAACACGGGCAACGCAGCAGTTAGGCTGCGTTTTTTGCATGGTGCACCGTCGGTGCCCAGCAAGAGGCATCGTTGAAAAGGATCAAGGCATGACATTTGCCATCCATGGGCTGGCCGTTTCGCGCGGCATTGCGATTGGGCGGGCGGTGGTGGTGGCCGCCAGCCGGGTTGAGGTGCGGCACTACTTCATCGACGCGAACCAGGTCGAGGCGGAACTGGACCGCGCCCGCAAGGCCCGTGCGGCCGTGGTCGACGAGCTGCAGCGCCTGGTCAGCGACCTGCCCGAGGATGCGCCGGGCGAGCTGGCCGCCCTGCTGGAAGTGCACCTGATGCTGCTGCAGGACGAGGTGCTGGCGGCGGGCGTGCGCCACTGGGTGGCTGAGCGCCTGTACAACGCCGAATGGGCGCTGATGACGCAGTTGGAGCAGATCTCGCGCCAGTTCGACGAGATGGAGGATCCCTACCTGCGCGAGCGCAAGACCGACCTGGAGCAGGTGGCCGACCGCGTCCTGCGGCAGATGCGTGGCCAGGCCACCAGCCCCGTGGCGGCTCCACCACCGCCGCCCGCACCGGCGCAGGATGGCTCGCAGCCCATGCTGGAGGGGCTGGCCGACGCGCCCCTGGTGCTGGTGGCGCAGGACCTGTCGCCCGCCGACATGCTGCAGTTCAAGCGCAGCGTGTTTGCCGGTTTTGTGACGGCCGTCGGTGGCAAGACCAGCCACACCGCGATCGTCGCGCGCAGCATGGACATTCCCGCCGTGGTGGGCGCGCGCGCCGCCAGCCAGCTGATCCGCCAGGATGACTGGGTGGTGATCGACGGCAATGCCGGCGTGGTGCTGGTGGATCCCTCGCCCATCATCCTGGAGGAGTACCGCTTCCGCCAGCGCCAGGACGTGCTGGAGCGCGAGCGCCTGGCGCGCCTGCGCCACACCCCGGCGATCACGCTGGATGGCCAGAAGGTGGAGCTGCTGGCAAACATCGAGCAGCCCGGCGATGCCGGCGCGGCCGTGCATGCCGGGGCCGCCGGCGTGGGGCTGTTCCGCAGCGAATTCCTGTTCATGGGGCGCGAAGGCAAGCTGCCCGGCGAGGAGGAGCAGTTTGAGGCCTACAAGGCTGCCGTGCAGGGCATGCAGGGCCTGCCGGTGACGATCCGCACCATTGATGTGGGGGCGGACAAGCCGCTGGACAAAGTCAGCCGCGACATCTCGCTGAACCCTGCGCTGGGACTGCGCGCCATCCGCTGGAGCCTGGCCGAGCCCGCGATGTTCCGCACCCAGCTGCGCGCCATCTTGCGCGCCGCGGCGCTGGGCCCGGTGCAGCTGCTGTTTCCCATGGTGTCGCACCAGCACGAGGTGCACAGCATCGTGCAGCAGGTCAAGCTAGCCCAGTCCGAGCTGGACGCGCGGGGCGTGGCCCAGGGGCCGGTGCAGCTGGGCGCGATGATCGAGATTCCCGCCGCCGCCATCATGGTGCGCAGCCTGCTGCAGCATTTTGATTTCGTCTCCATCGGCACCAACGACCTGATCCAGTACACGCTGGCCATCGACCGCGCCGACGAGGCCGTGGCGCATTTGTACGACCCCCTGCACCCGGCCGTGCTGCACCTGGTGGCCCAGGTCATCCAGACGGCCAACGACATGGGCAAGCAGGTCTGCGTGTGCGGTGAGATGGCGGGCGATACCGCGATGACGCGCCTGCTGCTGGGCCTGGGTCTGCGCAGCTTCTCGATGCACCCGGCGCAGATCCTGAGCGTGAAGCAGGAAGTGCTGCGCGCCGACACGCGCAAGCTGCAGCCCTGGGCGCAAACGGTGCTGACGGCCGAAAGCCCGGCGGCGCTGCTGGAAGTGGCGCAGTAACACCGGCAACCGGGCCACGCGCGCCATTACGTCGCACGGCGTGTTGCGTATTGTTGCAATTTAATTGAGATTAATTCTCATTCAGTGCTATGATGCGTAGCACTGGGTTCTTGGAAGCACGTCTTCTGGTGGGGATGCCAAGAACCGGCCCTTTCAGGTTTCATCGTGGGGCGACAAACAGGCCTGTTAAGCCTGTGCGTCGTTTTTTGCCAGCCAGCGGACTGCCCGGTTAGCCACGCATCTTTTCGCACGGTGAATGTAGATCTTGAAACAGGAGCAGCCAGCGCGCGCTGCTGCTTGTTTTCGAAAAATTTTGCTGCTGAAGTCAGCATTCCTGGCGTGCCAAGTGCTATAAAAAAAGCAACCCGCGGGTTGCTTTTTTTGTGCGCGGTGCGGGCTCAGACGCCCGCGGCGTGCGCCTGCTGGTCGGCGTGGTAGCTGGAGCGCACCATGGCCCCGACGGCGGCGTGGCTGAAGCCCATCTTGTAGGCCTCGGCCTCAAACATCTTGAAGGTGTCGGGGTGCACGTAGCGGCGCACGGGCAGGTGGCTGTTGGTGGGCGCCAGGTACTGGCCGATGGTCAGCATCTCGATGTTGTGGGCGCGCATGTCGCGCATCACTTCCAGGATTTCCTCATCCGTTTCGCCCAGGCCCACCATCAGGCCGCTCTTGGTCGGCACATTCGGGTGCAGGGCCTTGAACTTCTTGAGCAGGTTCAGCGAGAACTGGTAGTCCGAACCCGGACGCGCTTCCTTGTACAGGCGCGGGATGGTTTCCAGGTTGTGGTTCATTACATCGGGCGGCGCGGCCTTCAGGATTTCCAGCGCGCGGTCATCGCGGCCGCGGAAGTCGGGCACCAGGATTTCGATCTGGGTGGTGGGCGACAGTGCACGGGTTTGCTGGATGCACTCCACGAAGTGGCCCGAGCCGCCGTCGCGCAGGTCGTCGCGGTCCACGCTGGTGATCACCACGTACTTCAGGCGCAGGCGGGCGATGGTCTCGGCCAGCTTGCGCGGTTCGTCCACGTCCAGCGGGTCGGGTCGGCCGTGGCCCACGTCGCAGAACGGGCAGCGGCGCGTGCACTTGTCGCCCATGATCATGAAGGTGGCCGTGCCCTTGCCAAAGCATTCACCGATGTTGGGGCAGCTGGCTTCCTCGCACACCGTGTGCAGCTTCTGCTCGCGCAGGATGTCCTTGATTTCGTAGAAGCGCGTGGTGGGGCTGCCTGCCTTGACGCGTATCCACTCGGGCTTTTTCAGGACTTCGCCCTGTTCGACCTTGATAGGGATCCGCGACAGCTTGGCGGCCGCCTTCTGCTTGGCCAGCGGGTTGTAGTTCTCGGCGGACTGTGCTTCGCGCACGACTTCGTTGCTGCTCATGATGGTGGTCTCAGGGCGCGAGGCGGGTGATCAGCTGGCTGCCGAACACTTGCGCCACCTCGTTCCAGGTTGTCTGGATGCCGATTGTAGAAAGGTCGACGGTCGCCATGCCTGCGTAGCCGCAAGGGTTGATGCGGTGGTAGGGCTCCAGGTCCATGGCCACGTTCAGGGCCACGCCATGGTAGGTGCAATGGCGGCTGACCTTGATGCCCAGCGCGGCAATCTTGCCCAGTCCGGTGAAGTCCGGCTGGGGCGCAGGGCTGCCGGGCTCGCGCCGCTGCGGGCGCTGCGCCAGCATGGCGTGGCTGAAGGGATCGTCCAGGCGCACATAGATGCCGGGAGCGCCTTCCACGCGGTGGCCGGTGACGCCAAAGTGCGCCAGGGTGCGGATCACGGCCTCTTCCAGGCGGTAGACGTATTCCTTGACGAAGTAACCTCGGCGCTGCAAATCCAGCAACGGATACGCCACCACCTGGCCGGGGCCGTGGTAAGTCACTTGGCCACCGCGGTTGGTGGCCACGACGGGAATGCCACCGGGCACCAGCACATGCTCGGCCTTGCCGGCCAGGCCTTGGGTAAAGGTGGGTGCGTGCTCACACAACCACAGTGCGTCGACCGTGTGCTCGTCGCGGTGGGCAGTGAAGTCCTGCATCGCCTGGTTGCAGGCCGCATAGTCCACGCGGCCCAGCAGGCGCGCGTCGATGGCGTGCGGTGCCACCTGGCTCAAAGCACCACCTTGACCAGGGGGTGGCTGGTCAGGGCGCGGTACAGGTCGTCGAGTTGCTCGCGGCTGGTGGCGGTCACGGTGATGGTGATACCGAGGTACTTGCCGCCGCTGCTGGGACGCTGCTCGATGGTGCTGGCGTCGAAGTAAGGGTCGAACTGCAGGGCCACGCGCGTGATCGCGTGCACAAAGTCCTCCGCGTGCAGGCCCATCACCTTGATGGGAAACAGGCTTGGATACTCGATCAGCGAGTCCTTGCGGGAATCGGTGCTAGCGGATGTATCGGACATGGTCATGATGAAAAATGGAGCAAAGGGTTTTGCTTGGTGCGAGGGCCATTGTGCGCTATGGTTGCGCCGCTGGTCGTGGGTGCGGGTTTAGGTGTCTTGCAAGGCAACTTACGTGCTTTTACAACGGTGCAAACCCGATGTCTTGTTGCCGCACGACGACATAAGCTGCGGGAATTGTCCGTGAAAACCCCCGCAACCTGCTGCAGGTGACGCTTGTAAAACGGGTTTCTACGTATAATCAGAGGCTTTGTGAAAATTCCGGTTTGAGCGCTGGCGCATCTGACAACATGAAACACCAAGCCCACGAAACGGAATTTGAGGACGAAGAGCCGCAAATCAAGCCCCTGACGCCCGAAGAAGCGCAGGCGTGGCGACAGCGACAGCCCCGGATGTCCATGTGGCGTGTGCTGGCTGCCCAGGTGGTGGTGGGCGCGCTGTGTGCCGTGGTGGCAGCGCTGGTGGCAGGTCGCGAGGCCGGCTGGTCGGCCGCTTATGGCGCACTGGCGATCGTGGTGCCTGCGGTGCTGTTTGCCCGTGGCGTGGCCCGCAACAGTGGGCGCGCAGGGTATGCGTCGGGTGCGATTGCAAGGCTTTTTGCCTGGGAATTTGTCAAGCTGGTGCTGTGCATCGCCATGTTGGCCGCAGCCCCTGTCTTGGTGCCAAACCTGCATTGGCTGGCGTTGCTGGCAGGGATGGTGGTAACGATGAAAACGTATTGGCTGGTTCTGGTGACAGGACGGGCCAGTGTCCGAAAAACCGATTGATATTGAGAGAAGAGTTCACCGATGGCAGCCGACGCGCACGCTCCAACCGCAAGTGAATACATTGTTCACCACTTGCAGCATCTGCAAAATATCAAGCAAAACTCCATCATCGATTTCTCGGTGGTGAATCTCGACTCCGTCGCGGTCAGCCTGATTTGCGGTGTGATCGGCCTTTTCGTGCTCTGGCTGGCGGCCCGCAAAGCCACGGCTGGCGTGCCCGGCCGTTTCCAGGCTGCGGTTGAAATGCTGGTGGAAATGGTCGACACCCAGGCCAAGGCCAACATCCACAATGCTGAATCGCGCAAGTTCATCGCCCCTCTGGCGCTGACCGTGTTCGTTTGGATCTTCCTGATGAATGCCATGGACTTGCTGCCCGTGGACCTGTTGCCCGTGCTGTGGCAGACCGCTCAGGGTGATTCGCACGCTTACCTGCGCGTGGTGCCCACGGCCGACCTGTCGACCACTCTGGGTCTGTCGACGGGCGTGCTGCTGCTGTGCTTCTTCTACAGCGTCAAGATCAAGGGTGCTGGCGGCTGGGCCCACGAACTGGTGACCGCGCCCTTCGGTACGTCGAAGAATCCCGTTTTCGCCCTGATCCTGGGCGTGGTTAATCTGCTGATGCAGATCATTGAATATGTTGCCAAGACGGTTTCGCACGGTATGCGACTGTTCGGCAATATGTACGCTGGTGAGTTGGTGTTCTGCCTGATTGCCCTGATGGGCGGCGCGGCTGCCATGTCGCTCTCTGGTGTGTTGCTCCCCGTGGGGCACATCATTGCGGGCTCTATCTGGGCGATCTTCCACATTCTGATCATCACCCTGCAGGCCTTCATTTTCATGATGCTGACGCTGATTTACCTCGGCCAGGCGCATGAAGCCCACTGACCTTTCCCTTTCAACTTCAACTTTCCTTTAATCCCTAGGAGTCATCATGGAAAACATTCTCGGTCTCGTCGCTCTGGCTTGTGGTCTGATCGTTGGTCTGGGCGCTATCGGCGCTTCGATCGGTATCGCACTGATGGGCGGTAAGTTCCTGGAATCCTCGGCCCGTCAGCCTGAGCTGATCAACGAACTGCAAACCAAGATGTTCATCTTGGCTGGTCTGATCGACGCCGCTTTCCTGATCGGTGTTGCTATCGCCCTGCTGTTCGCTTTCGCCAACCCCTTCGTCCTGGCCTAAGCTCCGATCAACGCCCTAGAAAGAAAGGTGTTGCCGTGAGTATTAACGCGACCCTGTTCGTTCAGTGCATCGTCTTCCTGATCTTGGTGCTGTTCACGATGAAGTTCGTGTGGCCCCCGATTGCGAAGGCGTTGGATGAGCGAGCCCAGAAAATCGCCGATGGCCTCGCTGCTGCCGACAAGGCCAAGACCGAGCTCAGCGCTGCCAACAAGCGCGTTGAGCAGGAGCTGAGCCAGACGCGCAACGAGACAGCATCGCGGCTTGCGGACGCCGATCGCCGCGCCCAGGCCATCATTGAAGAGGCCAAGGTCCGCGCGACAGAAGAAGGCAACAAGATTGTTGCTGCTGCCCGCGCCGAAGCTGAGCAGCAAGCCGTTGCAGCCCGTGAAGCACTGCGTGAGCAAGTCGCTGCACTGGCCGTGAAGGGCGCCGAGCAGATCCTCCGCAAGGAAGTGAATGCCGGCGTTCACGCTGATCTGCTGAACCGCCTGAAGACAGAGCTGTAAGGAAAGCAAAATGGCAGAACTCGCCACCATTGCCCGCCCTTACGCTGAAGCCTTGTTCAAGGCCAGCTCCGCCAGCGGAGCTGACTTGAACGGCACTGTCGCTTGGGTGGAGGAATTGGCGGCGATTGCCGCTGATCCGCAATTGCGTCAACTGGCCGACAGCCCCAAGGTGACGGTCGAGCAAGTGCTCGGCGTCATCACTGGCGTGGCCCGTTCGGCTTTGCCCGATGCCGCTCGCAATTTCCTGCGCGTCATCATTGAAAACGGTCGCCTGGACGCACTGCCTGAAGTGGCTGTGCAGTTCCGTGCCATCGTGAACCGCCTCAATGGCTCGTCCGACGCTATCGTTTACAGCGCTTTCCCCGTAGAGGATGCCGCTCTGAACGACATCAGCGATGCGCTGCAAAAGCGCTTCGGCCGCAAGCTGAACCTGTCCGTCCAGATCGATGCATCTTTGATCGGCGGCGTTCGCGTGGTGGTGGGCGACGAGGTGTTGGACACCTCCGTCAAGGCTCGTCTGGAACAAATGAAAGCGGCCCTCACTGCGTAAGCGGATTGAGGTCTCGGCTAACCAAAGAAAGAAGGAAAGAGTCATGCAACTCAATCCCGCAGAAATTTCTGAATTGATCAAGAGCCGCATCGAAGGGCTGGAAGCAACTGCCGATATCCGTAACCAAGGCACCGTGGTGTCGGTGACGGACGGTATCGTGCGCGTGCACGGCTTGTCGGACGTGATGCAAGGCGAAATGTTGGAATTCCCCGCTTCCGCCGATGGCCAGCCTTCGTATGGCTTGGCTCTGAATCTGGAGCGTGATTCCGTCGGTGCGGTGATCTTGGGTGAGTACACCCACATCGCCGAAGGTGACACTGTGAAGTGCACCGGCCGTATCTTGGAAGTGCCCGTGGGTCCCGAACTGATCGGCCGCGTGGTGAATGCGCTGGGCCAGCCTATCGACGGCAAGGGTCCCATCAACGCCAAGATGACCGACGTGATCGAAAAGGTCGCGCCTGGTGTGATCGCACGTCAATCCGTGGACCAGCCTCTGCAAACCGGTATCAAGTCCATCGACTCCATGGTGCCCGTGGGCCGTGGTCAGCGCGAGCTGATCATTGGTGACCGCCAGACTGGCAAGACCGCTGTTGCGATCGACGCCATCATCAACCAAAAGGGTCAAGGCGTTACCTGTATCTACGTGGCGATCGGTCAAAAGGCCTCGTCCGTCAAGAACGTGGTGCGCGCGCTGGAGCAAGCTGGCGCGATGGAATACACCATCGTCGTGGCTGCAACGGCCTCCGAATCTGCTGCGATGCAGTACGTGTCGGCCTACTCCGGCTGCACGATGGGCGAATACTTCCGCGACCGCGGTGAAGACGCCCTGATTGTGTATGACGACCTGTCCAAGCAAGCTGTGGCCTACCGCCAGGTTTCGCTGCTGCTGCGTCGTCCTCCAGGACGTGAAGCTTTCCCCGGCGACGTGTTCTATCTTCACAGCCGTCTGCTGGAGCGTGCCGCTCGCGTGAACGCCGACTACGTCGAAGCCTTCACCAAGGGCGCTGTCAAGGGCAAGACCGGTTCGTTGACTGCGCTGCCCATCATCGAAACACAGGCTGGCGACGTCTCTGCGTTCGTGCCTACGAACGTGATTTCGATTACCGACGGCCAGATCTTCCTGGAAACCAGCCTGTTCAACGCCGGTATCCGTCCTGCGATCAACGCCGGTATTTCGGTGTCCCGCGTGGGTGGCGCTGCCCAGACCAAGCTGGTCAAGGGCCTGTCCGGCGGTATCCGTACCGACTTGGCGCAGTACCGTGAACTGGCCGCGTTCGCGCAGTTCGCTTCCGATCTGGATGACGCCACCCGCAAGCAGCTGGATCGTGGTGCCCGCGTGACCGAACTGCTGAAGCAGGCCCAGTACTCGCCGCTGAACACAGCGCTGATGGGCGCGACGCTGTTCGCTGTGAACAAGGGCTACATGGACGACATCGAAGTCAAGCAAGTGCTGCCTTTCGAAGCTGGTCTGCACCAGTTCCTGAAGACCAGCCACGGGGCCCTGCTGGACCGCCTGAACGCCAACCGCGCTTTCGACAAGGAAGGCAAGGACGAAGCTGAATTGACCGCTGCCATCGCTGCGTTCAAGAAGTCGTTCGCTTAAACCGGACGAGGAGCCATCATGGCAGCAGGCAAGGAAATACGCGGCAAGATCAAATCGGTGGAAAACACCAAGAAGATCACCAAAGCCATGGAAATGGTGGCTGCATCCAAAATGCGCAAGGCGCAGGAGCGGATGCTGGCTGCCCGTCCATACAGCGAACAAGTCCGCAATATTGCAGCTCATCTTGGCGAGGCACATCCTGAGTATCAGCATCCCTTCATGCAAGTGCATGCTGATGCGAAGAAGGCCGGCATCATTGTGGTGACGACCGACAAGGGCTTGTGCGGCGGCATGAACACCAATGTGTTGCGTGTCGTCACGACCAAGTTGCGTGAACTGCAAGATGCGGGCACTTCGGCGGAGGCCGTGGCGATTGGCAGCAAGGGACTGGCTTTCCTGAGCCGTATTGGTGCCAAGGTGGTCTCTCAAGCCACAGCACTGGGCGATCAGCCCCACCTCGACAAGCTCATCGGGCCTGTCAAGGTGTTGTTGGACCAATACGCTGAAGGCAAGCTGAGCGCGGTGTACCTGAGCTACACCAAGTTCATCAACACCATGAAGCAAGAGTCGGTGGTGGAGCAACTGCTCCCACTGTCGAACGAGCAAATGCAAGCCGAGAAGACGGGTGCATCGTGGGAGTACATCTACGAACCTGATGCCCAGACCGTCATTGACGATCTGCTGGTGCGTTACGTGGAGTCCCTCGTGTACCAGGCAGTGGCGGAAAACATGGCGTCCGAGCAATCGGCGCGCATGGTGGCCATGAAGGCCGCAACCGACAACGCTGGCAACGTCATCAGCGAGTTGAAGCTGGTCTACAACAAGACGCGTCAGGCCGCGATTACGACCGAACTGTCGGAAATCGTCGCAGGCGCTGCCGCTGTGTAAACGGCTTTAACAGACAAACAGATTGGAGCAAAGAATGGCTCAAGTACAAGGCAAGATTGTTCAATGTATCGGCGCCGTGGTGGACGTGGAGTTCCCACGTGACCAGATGCCCAAGGTGTACGACGCGCTGAAGCTGGAAGGCTCGGCCCTGACCCTGGAAGTGCAGCAGCAGCTGGGCGACGGCATCGTCCGTACCATTGCGCTGGGTTCTTCCGACGGTCTGAAGCGTGGCCTGATGGTGACCAACACCGGTTCCGCCATCACCGTGCCCGTGGGCAAGGCGACCCTGGGTCGCATCATGGACGTGCTGGGCAACCCCATCGACGAACGTGGTCCCGTGGACCAGACCCTGACGGCCGCCATCCACCGCAAGGCCCCTGCGTACGACGAACTGTCGCCTTCGCAGGAGCTGCTGGAAACCGGCATCAAGGTGATCGACTTGGTCTGCCCTTTCGCCAAGGGCGGCAAGGTGGGTCTGTTCGGTGGCGCCGGTGTGGGCAAGACCGTGAACATGATGGAACTCATCAACAACATCGCCAAGGCCCACAGCGGTCTGTCGGTGTTCGCTGGTGTGGGTGAACGTACCCGTGAAGGCAACGACTTCTATCACGAAATGTCGGACGCCGGCGTGGTGAACCAGGAGAACCTGGGCGAGTCCAAGGTGGCCATGGTTTACGGCCAGATGAACGAGCCTCCAGGAAACCGTCTGCGCGTGGCGCTGACCGGCCTGACCATGGCCGAGTCGTTCCGTGACGAAGGCAAGGACGTGCTGTTCTTCGTGGACAACATCTACCGTTACACCCTGGCCGGTACCGAAGTGTCCGCGCTGCTGGGCCGTATGCCTTCCGCTGTGGGCTACCAGCCTACGCTGGCCGAAGAAATGGGCCGTCTGCAAGAGCGTATCACCTCGACCAAGGTGGGCTCCATCACTTCGATCCAGGCCGTGTACGTGCCTGCGGACGACTTGACCGACCCTTCGCCTGCGACGACCTTCGCCCACTTGGACTCCACCGTGGTGCTGTCGCGTGACATCGCTTCGCTGGGTATCTACCCTGCCGTGGATCCTCTGGACTCCACCAGCCGCCAGCTGGACCCCCAAGTGGTGGGTGAAGAGCACTACAAGGTGGCCCGCGAAGTGCAGGGCACCCTGCAGCGCTACAAGGAACTGCGCGACATCATCGCGATTCTGGGCATGGACGAACTGGCGCCTGAAGACAAGCTGGTCGTGGCCCGTGCTCGTAAGATCCAGCGTTTCCTGTCGCAGCCTTTCCACGTGGCTGAAGTGTTCACCGGCGCCCCTGGCAAGTACGTGCCTCTGGCCGAAACCATCCGTGGTTTCAAGATGATCTGCGCCGGTGAGTGCGACCATCTGCCCGAGCAGGCTTTCTACATGGTCGGTACCATCGACGAAGCCTTCGAAAAGGCCAAGAAGCTGGCTGCTTAAGCTGTCGTGAAACCGGGGCGCCCGCCCCGGTGGCACGTCGCAACAAGCCCAGTCCCACCTTTTCTCAGGAGCAAAGATGAACACCATCCACGTTGATGTGGTCAGTGCCGAGGAATCCCTCTTCTCCGGTCCAGCGCGCTTTGTCGCACTGCCTGGTGAAGCGGGCGAGCTGGGTATCTTGCCCAAGCACACGCCGCTGATCTCCCGCATCAAACCCGGTTCCGTGCGCATCGAATTGCCCAATGGCAGCGAAGAATTCATCTTCGTCGCCGGTGGCATTTTGGAAGTGCAACCCCACTGCGTGACCGTGCTGTCCGACACCGCCATCCGTGGCAAGGATCTGGACGAGCAAAAGGCCTCCCAGGCCAAGGCCGCCGCCGAGGAAGCCATGAAGAACGCCAAGAATGACGTTGACATGGCCAAGGCCCAGTCCGAGCTGGCTGTGCTGGCGGCACAGATGGCCGCGCTGCGCAAGTACCGCGGCAAGCGCTGATCGACCGGTCTCTGCAAAGAAAGCCACCGCAAGGTGGCTTTTTTATGCCTGTTATCAAAAACAAAGCACTTGGCGCTGGATGAACAAGGCTTTGCATCGATAAATATGCTGAAAGCGTTGCTGATCAAGCGCTGGCAGCTCCGGTTTTTGAAAGATGTTGATGCTGCGCTATCACGGCAGTCTGGTGGAGTGGAACGATGACCGCGGCTTTGGCTTCATCCAGCCGGACCCGGGTGGTGCGCGCGTGTTCGTGCACATCAGCGCCTGGCAGCCGCGGCCCCAAGCCACGTCTCGTCCGCAGCTGGGGTTGCGCCTGGAATTTGCCGTGCGCCCACGCGCAGGCGGTCCCCAGCGCACGGCGGGCCGTGTGTCCTGCGGTGCGCGGGCGAGCGGGGGCGGCAGCTATTGGGCGATCCTGGCCTTTGCGCTGGTGTGGGTTGGCACTGCCGTGGTCTGGGGCGTGCCGCGCTGGGTGTTGCCGGGGTACGCGGTGCTCAGCTTGGCCACGTTCTGCGCCTACTGGCAGGACAAGCGGGCAGCCCAGGCGGGGCACTGGCGCACGCCGGAATCCACCCTGCATGCTCTGGCCTTGCTGGGGGGCTGGCCGGGCGCGATTGTGGCGCAGCAGTGGTTGCGCCACAAAAGCCGCAAAGTCGATTTCCTCGGACGCTTCTGGCTGACCGTGCTGGGCAATGTGGTGGTGTTCGTGGGGCTGCACTCGCCCGCAGGGCGTGAGTGGCTGGCGCGCTGGCCCCTCTAGCGTGAAAAATTCTTTCCAGCCGCGCCCGCCCGTGGGCTAGACATCCTTGGTGAAACGGCCCTGGACCACCGGGGCATCCGGCAGGTTGTCTACGGCGTCGGTGCGGTCTGCGGGGCTGCGCGGGAAGTGCGCCACCAGCAATTCGGACACCAGTTCCAGTGCCTGCTCCAACCCCTGCGCGTAGGCGGCCTGCTGAAAAGACTGTTGCATGTCGCGCACGATGGCATCCCAGGTGAGTTGCGGCACCGCACGGGTCATGGCGCGATCGGCCACGATCTCGATGGCGTGCTCTGCCAGCAGCAGGTAGATGAGCACGCCATTGTTGTGCTCGGTGTCCCACACGCGGAGCTTGCCAAACAGCCCGACGGCCCGGTCGCGGGCACTGGCGTGGCGCCAGATGTAGCTGTAGGGCAGTCCGCCTTCCACACACAGGCGCAGCTGGCCGGTGTGCAGACGCTCGCTGGCGGCGACGGCCCGCTCCAGGCGCTGCAGCACGTCGTCGGGAAAGGTCTCGCGCACCTGGCCCTCCACCCAGCGGTGGTGCCACAGTCGGTACAGGCGTTGCAGCAGGCGGGCCATGGTGCGTCACCAATTCCCGGAAGCGCCACCGCCCCCAAAGCTGCCGCCCCCGCCGGAGCGAAAGCCACCCCCGCCCCAACCTCCGTTGCCCCCGCTGCGCCATCCCCCCCGGCCGCCGCATTCCAGCCACCCCCCAGTGGCGGGCCGCCCCCACCGCGTGGACCATTCGCCAGCAAGGTCACCAGGGCGGCCAGCACCCCGGCGCCCCCGGCCAGCCACAGGCTGGTGGTGACCGCGTAGGCCAGCACCCCGGCCCCCCCCGCCCACCAACAGCGCGCCCCGCTTGTTGCCCAGCAGGCGGCGCAGCAGCGGGGCGACGACCATCACCCCGAAAAATAGAAAAATGGCCAGGCTCTCCAGATCCACCCGGTCGCGGGCGGTGGTGGGCGGCTGCGGTGCCGGCAAGGCCTCGCCGGCAATGCGCGCGGCAATCTGGTCCAGGGCGGCCAAGATGCCGGCGGCATAGTGCCCCTGGCGGAATTGCGGTGCCATCTGCTGGTCGATGATGCGCGCTGCGGCCAGGTCGGGGATGGCGCCCTCCAGGGCGCGGGCCACCTCGATGCGCATGCGCCGGTCGTCCTTGGCGACCACGATCAATAGGCCGTCGCCCACGTGCTTGCGGCCGATCTTCCAGCTGCTGGCCACGCGGTAGGCGAAGGGGGCGATGTCTTCGGGGGCGGTCGTTGGCACCATCAGCACCACCACCTGTGAGCCCGACTTGGCTTCGATGCTGCGCAGCCGTTGCTCGATCGCCCGGGACTCCTCCACCGACAGGGTGTGGGTCTGATCGATCAGCGCGGCGGTGAGTGCGGGCACGGGCAGCACGTCATGTGCCCAGCCGGGCAGCCAGCATGCACTCAGAATGATAGCTAGCAGCGCTTGCCACATGCGCAGTACAGCCATATTTACTTCCTCAACGGGCCGATGCAGGGGCGCGCCGGCCTTACTTGCTGCCAAAGTCGACGCTCGGCGGGCGGGCAATCTCGGCCTCGTTGGTCACCGTGAAGCTGGGTTTGGGCTGGTAGCCAAACAGCATCCCCGTCAGGTTGGTGGGAAAGCTGCGCGCCAGCACGTTGTAGGCCTGGACAGACTGGATGTAGGCATTGCGGGCCACGTTGATGCGGTTTTCCGTACCTTCCAGTGTCACGCGCAGGTCGCGGAAGGCCTGGTTGGCCTGAAGCTGCGGGTATTGCTCGGCGACCACCAACAGGCGCGACAGGGCACTGCCCAGCTGCCCCTGGGCTTGCTGGAACTGCTGGAACGCGGCGGGGTCGTTGATCAGCTCGGGTGTGGCCTGGATGGCGGTGGCCTTGGAGCGGGCTTCGATCACCTGGGTCAGGGTGTCGCGCTCGAAGTTGGCCTCGCCCTTGACCGAGGCGACGATGTTGGGCACCAGGTCCGCGCGCCGCTGGTACTGGTTCAGCACCTCGCTCCACTTGGCCTTGGTGTCTTCGTCCAGGCGCTGAAAATCGTTGTAGCCGCAGCCCGACAGCGAGGTGGCGATCAGTAGGATGGCGAGCAGACGTTTCATGCACATGTCCCTTCAGAGCAGTTCCTGGCGCCATTGTGGTGGCCGACCGCGCCCCGGGTTTGTAGGCAAAATGCGGGCAACCGTTAGGCGCCGCCAAGTGGCAGCGCGCAAAGGACCGACAGCATGGATGAGATCGTGAAGCAGGCGTTGATCAAATGGCCGAATGTGCCGCATGTGCACGGCTGGCTGGGCCTGGATGCCCGCGGCCAGTGGTGGCTGCGCGATGCGGGGGTGCAGGCGCAGGGCCCATTTCCACAGAGCAAGGGGACCCTGGTGGAGCACGAGAAGTTGCTGGCCTTCATCGGGCGCAATTACGAGGCCGACACACAAGGGCAATGGTTTTTCCAGAACGGCCCGCAGCGGGTGTACGTGGAGCTGGAGAACACGCCCATGGTCTGGCGCGTGGATGCGCAGGGCGCGGTCTGCTCACACACGGGCATGTCCCAGGCGCAGGTGCAGGACTGCTGGGTGGATGACGAAGGCCGTGTCTACCTGCGTTGTGCCGGGGTGCTGGGCGTGGTGCACTCGCAGGACATGGTGCACGTGGCCGACGTGGTGGAGCGGGGGCACTGGCACCCCCAGTCCCTGGCCTGGGATGCGCTGCCGCAGCGCTTCCAGTTCGTGCGCAGCCCGCAGCGGGCCGCGGCGCAGGCATGAAAAAAGGACCTCGAGGGTCCTTTTTTGGGAGCGCGCTGGCGATTACTTCGCTGGGGCGTCGCCTTCCTGGGCGGCAGGCTGAGGCTCTGGGAAGTTGGCGCCGCCGGCATTGGCCATGAAGGCCACGCCACGGGCGATTTCCAGGTCGTTGAAGTCGCCACCACCTTGGGGGGCCATGGCACCCTTGCCCTTGAGGGCCGAGTGCACCAGGGCGTCAAAGCCTTGGGCCAGACGGGGACCCCAGTCACCCGCAGCACCGAACTTGGGCGCGCCCGAAACGCCGGTGGCGTGGCAGGCGGCACATTGGCCCTTGTACACATCCTCGCCACCGCGCAGGGGGCGGTTGGCATCACGAATCTCCACGGAGCCCACCTTTTGCAGGCGCTGTGCCTGGGCCAGCTCCTGCATGCCCACGCCGGCACCGGTCTTGGGCGCCGAGCCCACGAAGGTGACCAGGCCAATGATCAGGATCACGGGCAGGATGAAGGCAAGCAGTACCGTAATCAGCAGCTGCTTGGGGTTCTTGATGGGGCCGGTATGGGCTTCTTCGTGGTGCTTGTCGCTCATGGCGTCCTCTGGTTATCGGGGCGGGGAAAAACCAACGGCGGATTATATCGATGGGGTTTTTTTGCCCCAGTCCCCCAGCGGCCGTTTGGCGGCCGCTGTGGTACAGAGTTGACGCACCTCAACGATTGGTGGTTTCCTGCTTGCCAAGGCTGGCTTCGGACCAGCCGCCACCCAGGGCCTTGTACAGGGCGACCTGGTTCTGCAGCTGGGCCAGGCGCACCTGCACCGCGCTTTGCTCCACCGTGAACAGCGAACGCTGGGCGTCCAGCAGGTCCAGGTAGCTGGCGACACCGTTGCTGTAGCGCAGTTCGGACAGGCGCAGGCGCGCCTGCTCTGCCTCGATCTGGGCTTGTTGGGCCCGCGCCTGCTCGCCCAGCGTGGCTTCGCCGGCCAGGGCATCCGAGACTTCGCGGAAGGCGGTCTGGATGGCCTTTTCGTACTGGGCAAGGGCGATGCCGCGGCTGGCCTGGGCCACTTCGAGGTTGGCCTGGTTGCGGCCGGCGTCGAAGATGGGCAGGGTCAGCGAAGGTGCGATGGAAAAGCCCCAGCTGCCGCTTTTGAACAGGCCCGAGAGCTCGTTGCTCACCGTGCCGGCCTGGGTGGTCAGGGCGATGCGCGGGAAGAAGGCCGCACGCGCTGCGCCGATGTTGGCGTTGGCGCCGATCAGTTGCTGCTCGGCCTGGCGCAGGTCGGGGCGGCGCACCAGCAGGTCGGACGGCAGGCCCGCTGGCAGGCTGGCCATGGCGGCCGCATCGGCCAGCTTGGCACCCTTCAGGCTGGCGCGCAGGTCGTCCGGCAGGGGCTGGCCCAGCAGCAGGGCCAGGGCATTCTCGTCCTGGCTGCGCTGGCGAATCTGCTGCGCATAGGTGGCGCGTGCGGCTTCGGTCAGCGACTGGGCCTGGCGGTAGTCCAGTTCCGAGGCCACGCCGTTGTCGAAACGCAGTTTGGCCAGTTTGATGGACTCCTCGCGCGTGGCCAGGGTGCGGCGCGAGATGTCCAGCAGCTCCTCGTCGGCCAGCAGGGTCAGCCAGCCGTTGGCCACGCTGGCCACCAGGCTCAGCTCGGTGGCCTTGCGGCCCTCGTCGCTGGCCAGGTACTGGGCCAGGGCCTGTTCCTTGAGGCTGGCGATGCGGCCAAAGAAGTCCAGCTCCCAGGCCGAGACCGCCAGGCCCACCTGGAAGTTGTTGACGATGTCGCCCGTGATCTGGCTGTTGCCACGGCTGGCATTGGCCGCCGCGTTCACCGTGGGGAACTGGTCAGCGCGCCGGATCTGGAACTGGGCGCGGGCCTGTTCCAGATTCAGCACGGCCACCCGCAGGTCGCGGTTGTTCTCCAGCGCCAGACGCACCAGACGCTGCAGGCGGGCGTCGGTGAAGAACTGCTCCCAGGGCACGGGCGCACTGGCCTGGCCTTCGGCGGCGGCCGGTGCCGTGGCACCGGAGACCGTGGGGAAGGCCGTGGGCACAGGGGCTGCCGGGCGCTCGTACTTGGGCACCAGCGAGCAGCCGGCCAGCAGCGCGGCGGTGGCCAGCACCGACAGGCGAAGGCTCGGGGTCTTACTCATGCTTGCTCTCCTCAATGCCGGCGGCTTGCGCGTGCGCGGCATATATCTTCCGTTGTCGTTCGCTGCCCTTGAAGAAGCTGCGCACCAGCACAAAGAACACGGGCACGAAGACCACGGCCAGCACGGTGCCGGTGATCATGCCGCCGATCACGCCGGTGCCGATGGCACGCTGGCTGGCCGAGCTGGCGCCCGAGGCGATGAACAGGGGCACCACACCCAAGGTGAACGCCAGCGAGGTCATGATGATGGGGCGGAACCGCAGGTGGGCCGCTTCCAGCGCCGCTTCGATCACGCTCTTGCCCTGGGCCTGCAGGTCCTTGGCGAATTCCACGATCAGGATGGCGTTCTTGGCCGAGAGGCCGATGATGGTCACCAGACCGATCTGGAAGTACACGTCGTTGGCCATGCCCCGGGTCAGTGTGGCCAGCAACACGCCGAGCACGCCCAGCGGCACCACCAGCATCACCGAGAAGGGGATGGACCAGCTTTCATACAACGCGGCCAGGCACAGGAACACGGCCAGCAGCGAGAAGGCGTAGAGCACCATGGCCTGGTCGCCGGCGAGCTTTTCCTCGCGCGACAGACCGGTCCACTCGAAGCCGAAGCCTTCGGGCAACTGGGCGGCCAGGCGTTCCATCTCGGCCATGGCATCCCCTGTCGAATAGCCCGGTGCGGCATCGCCGGCCAGCTTCATCGAGGAGTAGCCGTTGTAGCGCACGGTCTGCATTGGGCCGGTGATCCAGCGTGTGGAGGCGAAGGCCGACAGTGGCACCACCTGGCCCTGGTTGTTGAGCACGGGCAGATCGAGGATGGACTCGGGCTGCATGCGCGCCTTGGCATCGGCTTGGACCACCACACGCTGCAGACGACCCTGGTTGGGGAAGTCGTTCACGTAGGCCGAACCCAGCGAAGTGGACAGGGCCGAGTTGATGCTGTCAAAGCCCACGCCCAGGGCGCTGGCCTTGTCGCGGTCGATCTCCAGCTGGATCTGGGGCGCGTCTTCCATGCCGTCGGGGCGCACGCCTGCAAGGATCTTGCTTTGAGAGGCCATGCCCAGCAACTGGTTGCGTGCAGCCATCAGGGCATCGTGGCCCTTGGCGCCGCGGTCCTGCAGGCGGAAGTTGAAGCCGGTGCCCGTGCCCAGCTCTGGGATGGGCGGGGGGCTGAGCGCGAAGATGAAGGCGTCGCGCACCTGGCTCAGCGCCATGTAGGCGCGGCCCGCCACGGCGCTGGCCGAATGCTCGGCCCCCGTACGCTCGCTCCAGTCCTTCAGGATCACGAAGGCCAGACCGGCGTTCTGGCCCTGGCCGGAGAACGAGAAGCCCGACACCGTCACGATGTTCTTCACCTCGGGCTGAGCCAGCATGTACTCCTCGACGCGCTTGAGGGCTTCGCTGGTACGGGCCTCGGCGGCGCCAGGTGGCAACTGCACGTTGGTGATGATGTAGCCCTGGTCTTCGTTGGGCAGGAAGGAGGTGGGCAGGCGGGTGAACACATAGCCCACGGCGGCCACCAGCACCAGGTAGATGACCATCATGCGGCCGCCGCGGCGCACCAGGGAACCCATCGCGCCTTCATAGCTGTGCGTGGCGCTCTTGAAGCGGCGGTTGAACCAGCCAAAGAAACCCTTCTTTTCGCTGTGGTGGTCAGGATCGACCGGCTTGAGCAGGGTGGCACACAGGGCGGGAGTGAGCGATAGCGCCAGGAAGGCTGAGAAGGCGATGGATGTGGCCATGGTGGCCGCAAACTGGCGGTAGATGTTGCCGGTAGAACCGGCAAAGAAGGCCAGCGGCACGAACACCGAGATCAGCACCACGGTCACGCCGATCACGGCGCCCGAAATCTGGCTCATCGCCTTGCGTGTGGCCTCCAGGGGCGGCAGCCCCTCTTCGGCCATGATGCGCTCGACGTTCTCCACCACCACGATGGCATCGTCCACCACGATACCGATCACCAGCACCATGCCGAACATGGTGAGCACGTTGATCGAGAAGCCCATGGCGAACAGCGCGGCGAACGTGCCCAGCAGGGCCACGGGCACGACGATGGTCGGGATCAGGGTGTAGCGGATGTTCTGCAGGAACAGGTACATCACCAGGAACACCAGCACAACGGCTTCCAGCAGGGTGTGGACCACCTTCTCGATCGAGACCGAGATGAAGGTCGAGGTGTCATAGGGCACGGAGAAGGACACGCCTTCAGGGAAGAACTTCTGCAGCTCGGCGAGCTTGCCCTTCACGGCCGTGGCCGTGGCCAGGGCGTTGGCCGAGGGCGTGAGCTGCACGCCCAGGCCCACGGCCGACTTGCCGTTCAGGCGGGCCGAGGTGCTGTAGCTTTGCGAGCCCAGCTCGATGCGGGCCACGTCCTTGAGGCGCACCGACGAACCGTCGGTGTTGGCGCGCAGCACGATGTTGCCGAACTGCTCGGGCGTGCTCAGCTGGCCGCGCACGACGATGGTGGCAGCGATGGGCTGGTCGCTGACGGCAGGCAGGTCACCGAGGTTGCCAGCGGACACCTGGGCGTTCTGGGCATTGATGGCGGCGCTGACCTGGTCGATGGACAGCTTGAAGCCCTTGAGCTTGGCTGGATCGACCCAGACGCGCATGGCGCGCTCGGCGCCGAACTGCGTGACCGAACCCACGCCTGTGACGCGCTGCAGCTCGGGCACGATGTTGCGTGCGGCGTAGTCGTTCAGGGCGTCCAGGCTGAAGTTCGGGTTCTCGGTGGTGATCATCGAGAACAGCAGGAAGTTGGAGCGGGACTGCTCCACACGCACGCCCTGCTGCGTCACCGCGGCCGGCAGGCGCGGGGTGGCGCGCGACAGGCGGTTTTGCACGTCCACCTGGGCCAGGTCGGAATTGGTGCCGGGCTCGAAGCTCAGCACCACCGTGCCTGTGCCGTTGGCCTGGCTGGTGGTTTCCACATAGGCCAGCCCTGTGGCGCCGTTCATCTCACGTTCGATGACGGCGAGCACACTGTCTTCCAGCGTCTGGGCGGTGGCGCCGGGGTAGGCCACCGAGACCTGGATGGTCGGCGGCGCCACGGCGGGGTACTGGGCGACGGGCAGCTTGGTGATGGACACCGCCCCGATCACCATCAGGAAGATGGTGATGACCCATGCAAAGATGGGTCTGTCGATAAAGAACTTGGCCATCTGCGGCGCTCCTTACTTGTTGTCTGCCTTGGCCGCTTCGGCCGCAGGCGCGGCGGCGGGCTTGGCACCGTTGGCCTTGGCGGCTTCAGGCTGCCATGGCACGGGTTGGACCTTGGGCGCGCCGCGCAGCTTCTGGAAGCCGTCGACCATCACCTGCTCGCCTTGCTTCAGGCCTTCAAGCACCACCCAGTTCGTGCCCTTGGCCGAACCGATGCGCACCTTGCGGGGAGCAACCTTGCCTTCGGCATCGACCACCATGACGCTGTCGCCCTGGTCGCTGCGGGTCACGGCCTGCTGGGGCACGAGGATGGCATCGGCTGCCTGGGCCTGCTCCAGGCGCACACGCACGTACAGGCCGGGCAGCAACTGGCCGCCGGGGTTGGGCACTTCGGCGCGCAGCGTGATCTGGCCCGAGGTGGCGTCCACTGTTAGATCCGAGAACAGCAGCTTGCCGGTTTGGCCGTATTCCGTGCCGTCGTCCAGCACGATGCGCACGCTGGCCGCATCCTGGCCGCTGACCTTCTTGAGCTGGCCGGCGTCCATGGCACTGCGCAAACGCATGACGTCCGAGGCCGACTGCGTGAAGTTCACATAGACGGGATGGATCTGCTGGATGGTGGCCAGTTGGGTGACTTCCCCTTGGCCCACCAGCGCACCTTCGGTTACCAGGGCGCGGCCAATACGGCCCGAGATGGGGGCCGTCACCGAGGCATAGCCCAGGTTGATGCGTGCGGTTTCCACGGCGGCCTTGGCCGATGCCAGATCGGCTTCGGCCTGCTTCTGGGCGGCCACGGCCGTGGTGTAGTCCTGTTTGCTGATGGCATTGGCTTCCACCAGGGGCTTGTAGCGATCGGTCAGGGCTGTGGCTTGGGCCAGCGTGGCTTCGGCGCGTGCTACCGAGGCTTGTGCGCTCTGCAGTGTGGCGCGGTAGGGCGCAGCATCGATTTCGAACAGAGGCTGGCCGGCCTTGACGTCGCTGCCCTCACGGAACAGTCGCTTGAGCAGGATGCCCGAGACGCGAGCACGGACTTCGGCGGTGCGCGAGGCCTCGACGCGGCCCGGCAGTTCAGTGACCAAGGCCACATCCGCGGGCTGGGCGACAACCACGCCCACTTGGGGCGCGGGCGCTTCACCGCCTGCATGGCCGGCTGGCTGGTCGCCCTTGCCACAGGCTGTCAATGCCAGGAGAGATGCCAAAGCCAATGCGCCAATCATCGGACGGCGGAGTGCAAAAGGAGGGGGGAAGCGGTTCATGGACATCCTCATGGAAGGGAGAGTGGGCAGCCGTACGGTTGGATGGGACAGATCAGAACAAAAATAGGCCTCTGCACAAAGTGTAAAGGCCGGGTTAGTCAGGAAATTATACATACATACGCGAATGTATAATTAGTGACAAGCCATCGCGACCTTGCTGGTGTTGGGGGTGATGCGGTGGTGATTTTTGCTTGAAAGGGGCGATTTGTGGCTCGTCGTACCAAAGAGGATGCGGAGGTAACGCGCAACAAGTTGCTGGATGCTGCCGCGGAGGTGTTTTTTGCCAAGGGGGTGGCAGGTGCCTCGTTGTCGGAAGTGGCGCAAGCTGCAGGCTTGACGCGAGGTGCTATTTATTGGCACTTCAAGGACAAGGTAGACCTTTTTGATGCCTTGATGCAAAGGACAACTTTGCCGTTCGAGCAGGCGTGGGAGGCTGGCCAAGCCAAGTTCATGCAGCACGGTGCGGTGCTGCCCGAGATCCTGGGTGTTCTGCGCATGGTGTTCAGGTCTGTGAGTACTTACACGGCAACTCGGCGTGTATTTGATATTGCTTTGTACAAGGTTGAGTGTGTGGGTGAGCTCTTGGATGTGCGCCAGCGGCGCATAGAGGGTGCACTTCGGTTTGCGCTGCAGATAGAGCAGGCGTTGTTGTTGGCCGCTCAGCAAGAAGGTGTGTGCTTGCCTGTGTCTGGTCAAAATGCGGCGCGGGGGTTGCAGGCTATCTTTGATGGTGTGCTGCATTTCTGGTTGCTGCAGGATGGGCAATCTTTTGATCTGGAGGCGGAGGGGATGCTGGCTGTTGCGCTGTACTTGAAGGGGTTGGGGTTCGATTTGCAAAAAGAAATTGCGTGATTCCCTGAAGCGGCGCAAAAGTGCGGGTTAGAATGCGGGCTGCAGATTTTTTGGTGGTTCGCGTGTAGCGGGTGTCGTTAGCGGCTGTAGCTCAGTGGATAGAGTATTGGCCTCCGAAGCCAAGGGTCGTGGGTTCGATCCCCGCCAGCCGCGCCAAACAAACTCAAGAAAATACCTAAAAATATTTTTGCGATAAAAAAATCTGCTACAATATAAATCTCTTCGGAGGGATGCCCGAGTGGCTAAAGGGGGCAGACTGTAAATCTGTTGGCTTACGCCTACGCTGGTTCGAATCCAGCTCCCTCCACCACCTTTCAAGGTGAAAAGATTTAAGCATCGTTTGGCGGTGCGCGCAAACCCAGGTTTGCGGGAGTAGTTCAATGGTAGAACCCTAGCCTTCCAAGCTAATGACGCGGGTTCGATTCCCGTCTCCCGCTCCAAGATTCATAAGT
Source organism: Comamonas sp. GCA5 (assembly GCF_036541385.1). Classification (NCBI taxonomy): domain Bacteria; kingdom Pseudomonadati; phylum Pseudomonadota; class Betaproteobacteria; order Burkholderiales; family Comamonadaceae; genus Comamonas; species Comamonas sp. GCA5. The sequence goes on from NZ_JAZHFR010000005.1 coordinate 53,799, forward strand.
TTGCTTGTGCAGGCTTATGCCCATGTGGCTCAGTGGTAGAGCACTCCCTTGGTAAGGGAGAGGTCGGCAGTTCGATCCTGCCCATGGGCACCAATTAGTGGTGCTTCTGTGTCAGATGGTTGCGCCGAAACATCGTTAGCATTTGATTTTTTTCGGAGTCGAAAAAATGGCAAAAGAAAAGTTCGAGCGCACCAAGCCCCACGTGAACGTGGGCACCATTGGCCACGTTGACCACGGTAAGACCACTCTGACTGCTGCTATCGCCACCGTGCTGTCCAAGCACTTCGGCGGTGAAGCCAAGGACTACTCGCAGATCGACAACGCGCCTGAAGAAAAGGCTCGTGGTATCACGATCAACACTTCGCACGTCGAGTACGAAACCGCCACGCGCCACTACGCTCACGTGGACTGCCCTGGCCACGCTGACTATGTGAAGAACATGATCACCGGCGCTGCCCAGATGGACGGCGCTATCTTGGTCTGCTCCGCTGCTGACGGTCCCATGCCCCAGACACGCGAACACATCCTGCTGGCTCGCCAGGTGGGCGTGCCTTACATCATCGTGTTCCTGAACAAGTGCGACATGGTGGACGACGAAGAACTGCTGGAACTGGTGGAAATGGAAGTCCGCGAACTGCTGGACAAGTACGATTTCCCTGGCGACGACACCCCCATCGTGCGTGGTTCCGCCAAGCTGGCCCTGGAAGGCGACCAGTCCGACAAGGGCGAGCCTGCGATCCTGAAGCTGGCTGAAGCTCTGGACTCCTACATCCCCACGCCTGAGCGCGCTGTGGACGGCGCCTTCGTGATGCCCGTGGAAGACGTGTTCTCCATCTCCGGTCGTGGTACCGTGGTGACCGGTCGTATCGAGCGCGGCATCATCAAGGTCGGCGAAGAAATCGAAATCGTCGGTATCAAGGACACCCAGAAGACCACCTGCACGGGCGTGGAAATGTTCCGCAAGCTGCTGGACCAAGGTCAAGCTGGCGACAACGTGGGTCTGCTGCTGCGCGGCACCAAGCGTGAAGACGTGGAACGCGGTCAAGTGCTGTGCAAGCCCGGCTCCATCAAGCCCCACACCCACTTCACCGCTGAGGTGTACGTGCTGTCCAAGGACGAAGGTGGTCGTCACACGCCTTTCTTCAACAACTACCGTCCTCAGTTCTACTTCCGTACCACGGACGTGACTGGCTCCATCGAGCTGCCCGAAGGCAAGGAAATGGTGATGCCTGGCGACAACGTGTCCATCACTGTGAAGCTGATTGCTCCTATCGCTATGGAAGAAGGTCTGCGCTTCGCTATCCGTGAAGGTGGCCGTACTGTGGGCGCCGGCGTGGTTGCTAAGGTTCTCGCTTAATTAGGTAATTAGGGTTTAGGGGTATAGCTCAATTGGCAGAGCGTCGGTCTCCAAAACCGAAGGTTGTAGGTTCGATTCCTACTGCCCCTGCCACGATGTAGTGGTAACGCTAAGCCCGCCAGGAACTGGCGGGCTTAAGTGTCTTGTGCGGCGACATTGTTCGCAACAGATAAAGTGAGATATGGCCACATCGCAAGTAGAAACAGTCAGTACGGGTGCTGACAAGGCCAAGCTGTTTGGCGCTTTGTTTTTGGTGATCGCTGCTGTGGCGGGGTTCTATTTTCTGGCACAGCAAGGTCCATTGGTTCAATGGGGTGTTCTCGTGGCAGGCTTGATTGCTGCTGCTGCGACTTTTTCTGTGTCTGAGCAGGGTAAGCAACTGCTTGCTTTTAGCAAAGATTCCTGGAAAGAAGTCAAAAAAGTAGTGTGGCCAACTCGCAAGGAAAGTTTGCAGATGACCGCCTACGTTTTTGCGTTTGTGGTGGTCATGGCATTGTTCCTGTGGCTGACAGATAAAACGCTTGAATGGGTTCTGTACGATCTCATTTTGGGCTGGAGAAGCTAATGACTGATGCAATCGAACCTGTGTCGGGTGAGGCTGGTGCGACTGCTCCCGTCAATCCGGATCTGCGTTGGTACATTGTCCATGCCTACTCGGGCATGGAGAAGGCTGTAGAGCGCAACATCACCGAGCGCATTCAGCGTGCCGGCATGCAAGATAAGTTTGGTCGTATCTTGGTCCCTACCGAAGAAGTGGTGGAGATGAAGAACGGTCAACGCAAAACAACCGAGCGGCGCTTGTTCCCTGGCTATGTCTTCGTAGAGATGGTCATGGAAGACGATACGTGGCACTTGGTGAAGCACACCAGCAAAGTGACCGGTTTCGTGGGTGGTGCAAAGAATCGTCCTGCTCCGATTTCTGAAGCTGAGGTTCAGAAAATTGTGAACCAAATGCAAGAGGGCTCCGACAAGCCTCGCCACAAGGTGGAGTTCATGGTGGGTGAGCTGGTGCGTGTCAAGGAAGGTCCGTTCACGGACTTCAACGGCAGTGTCGAAGAAGTGAACTACGAGAAGAATCGTCTGCGTGTGTCGGTGGCCATTTTTGGTCGTTCGACGCCCGTGGAGCTGGAGTTCTCTCAGGTTGAAAAAACCTGAGGTACGTTTGATGGCCCCGCGTATTGAAATATTGGGGCTTTAACCCCGGGGAGCCAAATGCATGTGCGTTTGGCGCTATCACCCGTAAGGAGCTAAAACATGGCGAAGAAAATCGTCGGCTTCATCAAGCTGCAAGTGCCAGCTGGTAAGGCCAACCCATCCCCTCCAATCGGTCCTGCGCTGGGTCAGCGCGGTCTGAACATCATGGAATTCTGCAAGGCATTCAATGCGCAGACCCAAGGTGTTGAGCCCGGTCTGCCTCTGCCTGTGGTGATCACAGCGTTTGCTGACAAGAGCTTCACTTTTGTCATCAAGACGCCTCCTGCCACCGTGCTGATCAAGAAGGCCATCAAGCTGGACAAGGGTTCCTCGAACCCTCTGAAGGCTAAGGTCGGCAAAATCACCCGCGAACAGCTGGAAGAAATTGCCAAGACCAAGCTGAAGGACATGAACGCTGCTGACGTTGACGCCGCCGTGCGCACGCTGGCGGGTTCTGCTCGTTCGATGGGCGTGATCGTGGAGGGTTTGTAAAATGGCCAAGTTGACCAAGAAGCAAAAAGCCCTGCAGGCAAGGTGGACTCCACCAAGCTGTACGCCTTTGCTGACGCCGTGGCGCTGGTGAAGGATGCTGCAACTGCCAAGTTCGACGAATCCATCGACGTGGCCGTGCAGCTGGGCGTGGATGCCAAGAAGTCGGACCAAGTGGTGCGCGGCGCTGTGGTGTTGCCTCACGGTACTGGCAAGACCACCCGCGTGGCCGTGTTTGCCCAGGGCGCCAAGGCTGAAGAAGCCAAGGCCGCTGGTGCGGATGTGGTTGGCATGGACGACCTGGCTGCCATGGTCAAGGCTGGTGACATGCCCTTTGACATCGTGATCGCTGCGCCCGATGCCATGCGTATCGTGGGTCAGCTGGGCCAGATCCTGGGTCCCCGTGGCCTGATGCCCAACCCCAAGGTGGGTACTGTGACTCCTGATGTTGCCACGGCCGTGAAGAACGCTAAGGCAGGTCAAGTGCAGTTCCGCGTCGACAAGGCCGGTATCATCCACTCGACCATTGGTCGTCGCTCGTTCGACAATGACAAGCTGCAAGGCAACCTGGCTGCTCTGATCGATGCCTTGAACAAGGCCAAGCCTGCTTCCAGCAAGGGTCTGTACCTGCGCAAGGTGGCGGTTTCCTCCACCATGGGTGTGGGTGTTCGCGTCGACACGCAATCCATCGCAGCTTAATTGCTAGAATATTCGGCTTGCTAGAAATAGCGAGCCGATGTGGTGGGCTACGCGCTGTTTACAGCGGCGTAGGTCATCCAAGACCGCTGGCGTGGCTTGCCACTTAATACTTCCAGCGCAGATGGCGATCCCGCTGCAGATGGATGAATGTCCCTCTAACAGTTGGTCGCTGCAACAAGAGCGCGCGTACCGGGGCAACCGGGTATGCGCATTTGAAGGAGTAGACCTTGAGTCTGAATCGCAGTGAGAAAGAAGCGGTCATCAATGAAGTGACCAGCCTCGCCGCTAAAGCTCAAACGCTTGTGATCGCGGAATACCGTGGCATCACGGTCGCCGACATGACCAAACTGCGTTCCGATGCACGCAGCAAGGGTGTGAGCCTGAGCGTGTTGAAGAACACCCTGGCACGCCGTGCTGTGGCTGGTAGCGCGTTTGAAGTGGTGGCTGACCAGATGACTGGTCCCCTGATCTATGGCTTCTCTGAAGACGCAGTGGCTGCCGCCAAGGTGGTGGCCGACTTCGCGAAGACCAACGACAAGTTGGTGATTCGCGGTGGCGCGTTTTCGGGCAAGGCCCTGGACGTGAACGGCGTGAAGCAGCTGGCAAACATCCCCTCGAAGGAAGTTTTGCTGGCCCAAGTGTGTGGCTTGCTCATGTCGCCTATGTCGCGTACAGCCGTGGTGCTGGGCGCGCTGGCCGCAAAGAAGAGCGAAGGCGCAGAGCAACCTGCTGCCGAAGAAGCCGCTGCAGCTTAATTGCGGCAACAAACAACCAACAAATTGTTAGGAAATTAACATGGCATTCGATAAAGACGCATTCTTGACCGCCCTGGACAGCATGACTGTTCTGGAACTGAACGACCTGGTCAAGGCCATTGAAGAGAAGTTTGGCGTGAGCGCTGCCGCTATGGCCGCTCCTGCTGCTGGTGGCGCTGCTGCCGGTGGTGCTGCCGCTGCTGAAGAAAAGACCGAGTTCAACGTGGTGCTGGCTGAAGCCGGTTCCAACAAGGTTGCCGTGATCAAGGCCGTGCGCGAAATCACCGGTCTGGGTCTGAAGGAAGCCAAGGACCTGGTGGACGGCGCTCCCAAGGTCGTGAAGGAAGCCGCTCCTAAGGCTGACGCTGAAGCTGCTGTGAAGAAGCTGACCGAAGCTGGTGCTAAGGCTGAACTGAAGTAATTCAGTCCATTCCTGGGGCTGGAGTGTCTGAAAAGGCACTCCAGCCTTTGGTGCTTGTGGATAAGGTATTTAAGAGCACACCAGAAAGCCTGTTGCTGACAGTTTTTCTAGTGTCTTCTGACAACCCGACAGCAGAAGATGCCTTGGTTCGGGCGATGTGCAATGCATCGCCGTCAGCCATGGTTGGTAGTGGCCAACCGCCAAGCCAGTGAAAGTGTGTGACTTTTTGCTGGACAGTGTCGTCGCAGACCCAGGACTCATGTCTTTGCCCGGAGATCTCATGGCCTATTCTTACACCGAACGCAAGCGAATTCGCAAGAGTTTCGGCAGCCGCGACAGCGTGCTCGAAGTGCCTTACCTGCTGCAGATGCAAAAAGATGCCTATACCGCATTCCTGCAAGCAGACGTAGCCCCCAAGAAACGTACGATGGAAGGCCTGCAAGCGGCCTTTGAATCGGCATTCCCCATCGTCTCCCACAACGGTTTTGTGGAGATGAAGTTTGTTGAATACAACCTGGCCAAGCCTGCGTTCGACGTGCGTGAGTGCCAGACCCGTGGTCTGACCTTCGCCTCGGCCGTGCGTGCCAAGGTGCAACTGATCATTTACGACCGCGAGTCCTCCACGGCCCAGTCCAAGGTGGTCAAGGAAGTGAAGGAGCAAGAGGTCTACATGGGCGAAGTGCCCCTGATGACCGACAAGGGCTCGTTCATCATCAACGGCACGGAACGCGTGATCGTGTCCCAGCTGCACCGCTCGCCTGGCGTGTTCTTCGAACACGACAAGGGCAAGACCCACAGCTCCGGCAAGCTGCTGTTCTCGGCGCGCATCATTCCTTACCGCGGCTCCTGGCTGGACTTCGAGTTCGACCCCAAGGACCTGCTGTACTTCCGCGTTGACCGTCGCCGCAAGATGCCTGTGTCGATCCTGCTGAAGGCCATCGGCATGAACCCCGAGCAGATCCTGGCGCACTTCTTCGTCAACGACAACTTCCGTCTGATGGACAGCGGCGCACAAATGGAATTTGTGGCCGACCGTCTGCGCGGCGAAGTGGCGCGTTTCGACATCACCGACAAGTCGGGCAAGGTCGTGGTCGCCAAGGACAAGCGCATCACCGCGCGCCACACCCGTGAACTGGAACAGTCCGGCACCAAGTACGTCAGCGTGCCGGAAGACTTCCTGATCGGTCGTGTGCTGGCCAAGAACATCATTGACCCTGACACCGGTGAAATCATCGCCAAGGCCAATGAAGAGCTGACCGAAGCGCTGCTGAAGAAGCTGCGCAGCGCCGGCATCCAGGACGTGCAGTGCATCTACACGAACGAACTGGACCAGGGCGCCTACATCTCGCAGACCCTGCGCACCGACGAAACCGTGGACGAGTTCGCCGCCCGCGTCGCCATCTACCGCATGATGCGCCCTGGCGAGCCTCCGACCGAGGACGCCGTGCAGGCCCTGTTCCACCGCCTGTTCTACAACGCTGACACCTACGACCTGTCGCGCGTGGGCCGCATGAAGTTCAACGCCCGCGTGGGCCGCGACGGTGCGACCGGCGCCATGGTGCTGTCCAACGAAGACATCTTGGCCGTGGTCAAGCTGCTGGTGGACCTGCGCAACGGCAAGGGCGAAGTCGACGACATCGACCACCTGGGCAACCGCCGCGTGCGTTGCGTGGGCGAACTGGCCGAAAACCAGTACCGCACCGGCCTGGCACGTATCGAAAAGGCTGTGAAGGAGCGTCTGGGTCAGGCCGAGCAAGAGCCGCTGATGCCCCACGACCTGATCAACTCCAAGCCCATCTCTGCGGCCCTGAAGGAGTTCTTCGGTGCCTCGCAGCTGTCGCAGTTCATGGACCAGACCAACCCCCTGGCCGAAATCACGCACAAGCGCCGTGTTTCCGCCCTGGGCCCAGGTGGTCTGACCCGCGAACGTGCCGGCTTCGAAGTGCGTGACGTGCACGTGACCCACTACGGTCGCGTCTGCCCGATCGAAACGCCTGAAGGTCCGAACATTGGTCTGATCAACTCCCTGGCCCTGTACGCCCGCTTGAACGAGTACGGTTTCATCGAAACTCCGTACCGCCGTGTGGTGGATGGCAAGGTCACGATGGAAATCGACTACCTGTCGGCCATCGAAGAAGGCAAGTACATCATCGCCCAGGCCAACGCCGAGCTGGACGCCGAAGGCCGTCTGGTGGGCGAGCTGGTGTCGGCGCGTGAAAAGGGTGAATCGACCCTGCTGTCGCCCGAGCGCGTGCAGTACATGGACGTGTCGCCCGCACAGATCGTGTCGGTGGCTGCCTCGCTGATTCCGTTCCTGGAACACGACGACGCGAACCGCGCGTTGATGGGTGCCAACATGTCGCGCCAGGCCGTGCCTGTGCTGCGTCCCGAAAAGCCCATGGTGGGTACCGGTATCGAGCGCGTGGCCGCGGTCGACTCCGGCACCGTGGTGACAGCCCGCCGTGGCGGCACCGTTGACTACGTGGATGCGACCCGCATCGTGATCCGCGTGAACGACGCGGAAGCCGTGGCCGGTGAAGTTGGTGTGGACATCTACAACCTGATCAAGTACCAGCGTTCCAACCAGAACACCAACATCCACCAGCGTCCCGTGGTCAAGCGCGGCGATGTGCTGGCCAAGGGTGACGTGATTGCCGACGGTGCATCGACCGACCTGGGCGAAATCGCCATTGGTCAGAACATGCTGATCGCCTTCATGCCCTGGAACGGCTACAACTTCGAAGACTCGATCCTGATCTCCGAACGTGTGGTGGCCGAAGACCGCTACACCTCGATCCACATCGAGGAACTGGTGGTCATGGCCCGTGACACCAAGCTGGGCGCCGAAGAAATCACGCGCGACATTCCGAACCTGTCGGAACAGCAGCTGAACCGTCTGGACGAGTCCGGCATCATCTACGTCGGCGCCGAAGTGCAGCCTGGCGACACGCTGGTCGGCAAAGTCACGCCCAAGGGCGAAACCACGCTGACGCCCGAAGAGAAGCTGCTGCGCGCCATCTTCGGCGAGAAGGCGTCCGACGTGAAGGACACCTCGCTGCGTGTGGACCAGGGTTCGTCCGGCACCGTGATCGACGTGCAGGTTTTCACCCGTGAAGGCATCCAGCGTGACAAGCGCGCCCAGCAGATCATTGATGATGAGCTCAAGCGCTTCCGCCTGGACCTGAACGACCAGCTGCGCATCGTCGAGGCCGACGCCTTCGACCGTATCGAGAAGCTGCTGATCGGCCGCACCGCCAATGGTGGCCCCAACAAGCTGGCCAAGGGTGCCAAGCTGGACAAGGCCTACCTGGACAGCGTGGAGAAGTTCCACTGGTTCGACATCCGTCCTGCGGAAGACGAACTGGCCGCCCAACTGGAGTCCATCAAGAACTCCCTGGAGCAGACCCGCCACGAGTTCGACCTGGCCTTCGAAGAGAAGCGCAAGAAGTTGACCCAGGGCGACGAGCTGCCTGCTGGCGTGCTGAAGATGGTCAAGGTCTACCTGGCCGTCAAGCGCCGCCTGCAGCCTGGTGACAAGATGGCCGGCCGCCACGGTAACAAGGGTGTGGTTTCCAAGATCGTTCCGGTCGAAGACATGCCTTACCTGGCCGACGGCACCACCGCCGACATCGTGCTGAACCCGCTGGGCGTGCCTTCGCGTATGAACATCGGTCAGGTGCTGGAAGTGCACTTGGGCTGGGCCGGCAAGGGCCTGGGCCAGCGCATCGGCGACATGCTGCGTGACGAGGCTGCTGTGGTCGAAGTGCGCGCCTTCCTGGAAGAAGTCTACAACTCGCGTGGCCGCAAGGAAGACCTGTCGCAGCTGAGCGATGCCGAAGTGCTGAACATGGCCGAAAACCTGAAGACCGGTGTGCCGTTCGCGACCCCCGTGTTCGACGGAGCTTCCGAGCAGGAAATCAAGGACATGCTGAAGCTGGCGTATCCGGACGATCTGAAGGCACGCAAGGGCCTGACCGAGACCCGTACCCAGGCCTACCTGTTCGATGGCCGCACCGGCGAGCAGTTCGAGCGTCCCACGACCATCGGCTACATGCACTACCTGAAGCTGCACCACTTGGTCGACGACAAGATGCACGCCCGCTCCACCGGTCCTTACTCGCTGGTGACGCAACAGCCTCTGGGCGGTAAGGCCCAGTTCGGTGGTCAGCGTTTCGGTGAAATGGAAGTGTGGGCGCTGGAAGCTTACGGCGCCGCCTACGTGCTGCAGGAAATGCTGACGGTGAAGTCCGACGACGTGGTGGGCCGTACCAAGGTGTACGAATCCATCGTGAAGGGCGAACATGCGATCGAAGCCGGTATGCCCGAATCGTTCAACGTGCTGGTCAAGGAAATTCGTTCCCTGGGCCTGGACATCGAACTCGAACGTACTTAAGGCCTTAAAGAAAGTGAGCGTCTAGCGCTTGTTGATCAAGAGTTTGCAAGGGTTTTGATATTGAAATCCTTGCACTCCAAGCGCTGGCAGCTATAAATTTTGTGAAAAGGGAAAGAGTTACATGAAATCGCTACTCGACCTGTTCAAGCAATTCACGCCGGATGAGCATTTCGATGCCATCAAGATCGGCATGGCTTCGCCCGAGAAAATTCGTTCCTGGTCTTTCGGTGAGGTGAAGAAGCCCGAGACCATCAACTACCGTACGTTCAAGCCCGAGCGCGACGGCCTGTTCTGCGCCAAGATTTTTGGTCCCATCAAGGACTACGAATGCCTGTGCGGCAAGTACAAGCGCCTGAAGCACCGTGGTGTGATCTGCGAAAAGTGCGGCGTGGAAGTCACCCAGACCAAGGTGCGTCGCGAACGCATGGGTCACATCGACCTGGCCGCGCCTTGCGCCCACATCTGGTTCCTGAAGTCGCTGCCTTCGCGTCTGGGCCTGGTGCTGGACATGACGCTGCGCGACATCGAACGCGTGCTGTACTTTGAAGCATACGTGGTGACCGACCCCGGCATGACCCCGCTGAAGAAGTTCAGCATCATGTCCGAGGACGACTACGACGCCAAGCAGCAAGAGTTCGGCTACGACGAATTCACGGCCAAGATGGGCGCCGAAGGTATCAAGGACCTGCTGGAATCCATCGACATCGACAGCGAGATCGAGCGCCTGCGTGGTGACCTGACCGGCTCCGAAGTCAAGGTCAAGAAGAACGCCAAGCGCCTGAAGCTGCTGGAAGCGTTCAAGAAGTCCGGCATCAAGCCCGAGTGGATGGTGCTGGAAGTGCTGCCCGTGCTGCCACCGGACCTGCGTCCCCTGGTGCCCCTGGACGGCGGCCGCTTCGCGACCTCCGACCTGAACGACCTGTACCGCCGCGTCATCAACCGCAACTCGCGTCTGCGTCGCCTGCTGGAGCTGAAGGCCCCTGAAATCATCGCGCGCAACGAAAAGCGCATGCTGCAGGAAGCCGTGGACTCGCTGCTGGACAACGGCCGCCGTGGCAAGGCCATGACGGGCGCCAACAAGCGTGCCCTGAAGTCGCTGGCCGACATGATCAAGGGCAAGAGCGGTCGTTTCCGCCAGAACTTGCTGGGCAAGCGCGTGGACTACTCCGGTCGTTCCGTGATCACCGTGGGTCCTTACCTCAAGCTGCACCAGTGCGGTCTGCCCAAGCTGATGGCCCTGGAGCTGTTCAAGCCCTTCATCTTCTCGCGCCTCGAGGCCATGGGCATCGCCACGACCATCAAGGCCGCGAAGAAGGAAGTCGAATCCGGCACGCCCGTGGTCTGGGACATCCTGGAAGAGGTCATCAAGGAACACCCCGTGATGCTGAACCGTGCGCCTACGCTGCACCGTTTGGGCATCCAGGCGTTCGAGCCCATCCTGATCGAAGGCAAGGCCATCCAGCTGCACCCCCTCGTTTGCGCGGCCTTCAACGCCGACTTCGACGGTGACCAGATGGCTGTGCACGTGCCCCTGTCCGTGGAAGCGCAGATGGAAGCCCGCACGCTGATGCTGGCCTCCAACAACGTGCTGTTCCCCGCGTCGGGCGAACCCTCCATCGTGCCTTCGCAGGACGTGGTGCTGGGTCTGTACCATGCGACCCGCGACAAGATCAACGGCAAGGGCGAAGGCATGGTGTTCGTGGACACCAACGAAGTGCAACGCGCCCTGGACGCTGGTGAAGTCGAGCTGCACGCCAAGATCAGCGTGCGCCTGCCCGAGTGGACCAAGGACAAGGAAAGCGGCGAATTCGTCAAGAGCCTGAGCCTGGTGGAAACCACCGTGGGTCGCGCCCTGCTGTCCGAGATCCTGCCCAAGGGCCTGCCGTTCAGCCACATGAACAAGGCGCTGAAGAAGAAGGAGATCTCCAAGCTGATCAACTCCTCCTTCCGCAAGTGCGGTCTGAAGGCCACCGTGGTGTTCGCCGACAAGCTGCTGCAAAACGGCTTCCGCCTGTCGACGCACGCCGGCTTCTCGGTGTCCATCGACGACATGCTGGTGCCTCCGCAAAAGGCCGAGATCCTGGCCCGCGCCGAGTCCGAAGTGAAGGAAATCGAGCAGCAGTACGTCTCGGGTCTGGTGACCTCCGGCGAGCGCTACAACAAGGTGGTGGACATCTGGGGCAAGGCCGGTGACGACGTGTCCAAGGTGATGATGGACCAGCTCAAGGTCCAGAAGACCATCGACCGCCACGGCCACGAAGTGGACCAGGAGTCGTTCAACGCCATCTACATGATGGCCGACTCCGGCGCCCGGGGTTCTGCAGCGCAGATCCGTCAGCTGGCCGGTATGCGTGGCCTGATGGCCAAGCCCGATGGCTCGATCATCGAGACACCCATCACCGCGAACTTCCGCGAAGGCCTGAACGTTCTGCAGTACTTCATCTCGACCCACGGTGCCCGTAAGGGTCTGGCCGACACGGCGTTGAAGACCGCGAACTCGGGTTACCTGACGCGTCGTCTGGTGGACGTCACGCAAGACCTGGTCGTGACCGAACAGGACTGCGGCACCTCCAACGGCTATCTGATGCGCGCCATCGTCGAAGGCGGTGAAGTGATCGAATCCCTGCGCGACCGCGTGCTGGGCCGCTCGACCGCCGAAGACGTGCTGCACCCCGAGAACCGTTCCGTGCTGCTGCCTGCCGGCACCCTGCTCAACGAAGACCTGATCGAAGAGCTGGAAGCCCAGGGCGTGGACGAGATCAAGGTGCGCACCGCGCTGACCTGCGAAACCCGCTACGGCCTGTGCGCCACCTGCTACGGCCGTGACCTGGGTCGCGGCGGCATGGTGAACCTGGGCGAAGCCGTGGGTGTGATCGCTGCGCAGTCCATCGGTGAACCCGGTACCCAGCTGACCATGCGTACCTTCCACATCGGTGGTGCCGCGTCGCGCGCTGCCATCGCCTCGAGTGTGGAAGCCAAGTCCAACGGCACGATCGGCTTCAACGCCACGATGCGCTATGTGACCAACACCAAGGGTGAACTGGTGGTGATTTCCCGCTCCGGCGAAATCGTCATCAGCGACAACGGTCGCGAGCGTGAGCGCCACAAGGTGCCTTATGGCGCCATCCTGACGATCAAGGCCGACCAGGCCATCAAGGCCGGCACGATCCTGGCGAACTGGGATCCGCTGACCCGCCCCATCATTACCGAATACGCCGGCCAGGTGAAATTCGAGAACGTGGAAGAAGGCCTGACCGTGGCCAAGCAGGTGGACGATGTGACCGGTCTGTCGACCCTGGTCGTGATCGACCCCAAGCGCCGTGGTTCTGCCAAGGTGGTGCGTCCCCAGGTCAAGCTGATCGACGCCAACAACCAGGAAGTCAAGATCCCCGGCACCGACCACTCGGTGACGATCGGCTTCCAGGTGGGCGCGCTGATCCAGGTGCGCGACGGCCAGGACGTGGGCCCCGGCGAAGTGCTGGCCCGTATCCCCGTCGAAGGTCAGAAGACCCGCGACATTACCGGTGGTCTGCCCCGTGTGGCCGAGCTGTTCGAAGCCCGTACGCCCAAGGACAAGGGCACGCTGGCCGAGATGACCGGTACCGTGTCCTTCGGTAAGGAAACCAAGGGCAAGGTGCGCCTGCAGATCACCGATCTGGAAGGCAAGGTCTGGGAAGAGCTGGTGCCCAAGGAGCGCAACATCCTGGTCCACGAAGGCCAGGTGGTGAACAAGGGTGAGCTGATCGTGGACGGCCCCGCCGATCCACAGGACATCCTGCGCCTGCTGGGTATCGAGGAACTGTCGCGCTACATCGTGGACGAAGTGCAGGACGTGTACCGTCTGCAGGGCGTGAAGATCAACGACAAGCACATCGAGGTGATCGTTCGCCAGATGCTGCGTCGCGTGGTGGTCGAGAACATCGGCGAGTCCACCTACATCGCTGGCGAGCAGGTGGAGCGTTCCGAGATCCTCAACACCAACGAAGCGCTGCAGGCCCAAGGCAAGATCCCTGCCACGTACTCCAACGTGCTGCTGGGTATCACCAAGGCCTCGCTGTCGACCGACTCGTTCATCTCTGCGGCGTCCTTCCAGGAAACCACCCGCGTGCTGACCGAAGCGGCGATCATGGGCAAGCGCGACGAGCTGCGCGGCCTGAAGGAAAACGTGATCGTGGGTCGCCTGATCCCTGCCGGTACCGGCCTGGCCTACCACCAGGCACGCAAGGCCAAGGACGCCATGGACGACGCCGAGCGCCGTGCCATCGCCGAAGCCGAAGCGGCTGAAATGGCCGGTGATGTCGAGGCTTCCGCCGAAGACAGCGCTGCCTAAGCGACGCGTGGCCTGAGACCAGGCCCGTGCTCCACGCTCCCTACTTGCCTGCGGGTGGGTAGGGAGCGTTTTTATTGCTCCTCGCTACACTGCGCCTATGTGGATTTTGTCGCTGGAATGGCTGTCGCTGGCCATCACCGTGTTTTGGGTGGCGGGCGCCTGGAAGCGCTTGCAGCGCTTGCGCATCACCTGCAAGAGTGCCTTTGCGGCACTGGATGCACAGTTCGTGCTCGCCCTGGAATGGCTGCGCACATGCGCGCGCGCCGAAGCGGGGGAGGGCGCCGAGGCCTCGGCCCAGCATGCCCGCCACGCCCTGCTGCCCAGCGCCGATTTGCTGGAGCTGGCCTTGCAGCAGGCGCGCCAGCACCCGCTGCGGCCCGAGGCGATTGCCGCGCTGGACAGCGCCTGGCAAAGCCTGCAGGTGGCCTGGCAGGCCTATGCGCAGCTGTGCCCCGAGCCCCAGGGCGGTGAGGGGGCCGAGGCGCCGCCTGCTGGCCCGCAGGACTGGGGCCAACTGATGGTGGTGCAGCGCCACTGCACGGCGCAGTTCAATGCGGCCGTGGAGGATTACAACCGTGCGATCGGGCAATTCCCGGCCTGGGTGCTGGCACGCATCCTGGGCATGAAGCCTGGCCGCAGCTTTCAACAAGACGCTGCGCTTTTGATGCAGCAGACGGCATGACGCGAAAAATTTTCCAGACACGGCCCCGGCCGCACAGGCGGCGGCGCCCATTCCCTTGTGGCAGCAGCTGGCGCTGGTGGCCCAGGGCTTGCAGATGATCCTGTCCGGCCAGTCGGGCACTGCCGCGGTGGCGGCCGCCCCGGCCCGCTTGCGCCCCGGGGTGCAGGCCCTGTTGTTCCAGGTGCTGCGCCAGCTGGGACGGGCCCAGGCGCTGCGCAAGCAGCTGGCACCCAAGGCCCCACCGGCCAAGGTGGATGCCCTGCTGTGCACGGCCCTGGCCCTGGCCTGGGACACGGCACAGGCCCCGTACGAGCCCTTCACCCTGGTCAACCAGACGGTGGAGGCGGCCAAGCGCGGCAGCCTGCAGCGCCAGGCCGGCTTCCTGAATGCCTGCTTGCGCCGTTTCCTGCGCGAGCGTGATGCCCTGGTGGCCGCCACCGACGGCGACCCGGTGGCACGCTGGAACCATCCGCAATGGTGGATTGATCGCTTGAAGGCCGATCACCCGCAGGACTGGCAGCGCATCCTGCAGGCCAACAATGCGCACGCGCCCATGAGCTTGCGGGTGAATCGACAAAAAAGCACTCCAGCCCAATACCAGCAAGCGCTGACAGCTATACATATCGATAGCCGTGTGTTCGGCGCCGATGGCGTGGAGCTGGCCCAGCCCCAGGCGGTGCAGGCCCTGCCGGGGTTTGCCGAAGGGGTGGTGTCGGTGCAGGACGGTGCGGCGCAGCTGGCGGCCCCGCTGCTGCTGCAGGGCCTGGATCTGGACCAGCCCTTGCAGGTGCTGGACGCCTGCGCGGCCCCCGGCGGCAAGACCGCCCACCTGCTGGAGTTCGCCGGGGCGGCCTCGCCCCTGCAGGTGACGGCCCTGGAGGTGGATGCCGAGCGCAGTGCCCGCATCCACGACACCCTGCAACGCACCGGCCTGCAGGACCATGCCAAGGTGCTGGTGGCCGATGCAGGCCAGCCCGCGCAGTGGTGGCAGCAGGCCAACGGTGGCCAGCTGTTCGACGCCATCTTGCTGGATGCGCCGTGCACTGCCTCCGGCATCGTGCGCCGCCACCCCGATGTGCGCTGGCTGCGTCGTGACAGCGATGTGGCGCAACTGGCAGCCATCCAGGCGCAGATCCTGGATGCGCTGTGGCCCCTGCTCCAAGCCGGCGGGCGCCTGCTGTACTGCACCTGTTCGGTCTTCAAGGCCGAGGGCGATGCGCAGATTCAAGCGTTTCTTGCGCGCAACAGCCAGGCGCAGTTATTGGCGTCTCCCGGGCATTTAATTCCGGGAATTCCGGCGCAGGCCGGTCAGCTCCCGGACAATGGCGCGGGTGACCACGACGGCTTCTTCTACGCCCTGCTGCAAAAACACGCCTGACGCCCTGCCTGCGCACGGGCAGCAGCGCCGTGCGTTGGCGCTGGCCGTGCTGGCCACCGGGGCGGGCATGGCCTGCGCATCTGCGGCCTGGGCGCAGTCGGGTGAATCGGCTGCCAGCGCCTCGGCACCATCGGCCGTGCAGTTGCAGCGCGAAGGGGGCAGCCTGCTGCTGACGGCCAGCCTGCCCTGGTCGCTGCCCGAGCTGGTGCTGGATGCCCTGCTCAAAGGCATTCCCGTGCATTTCGTGGCCGAGGTGAACATGGTGCGCGAGCGCTGGTACTGGAGCGACCAGGAGCTGCTCAGCGCCCAGCGCTACATGCGCCTGAGCTACCAGCCCCTGACGCGGCGCTGGCGCCTGTACACCGGCAGCCAGCCGTTCGAAGGGCAGGGCTTTGGCGCGGCGCTGTCCAGCTCCTTCGAGAGCTTGCAGGAAGCCCTGCAGGCCATGCAGCGCATCGTGCGCTGGCACATCGGCCCGGCGGCCGAGCTGCCCAGCCAGGGCGAGGCCGTGCTGCAGCTGCGCTTCCGGATCGATATTTCGCAGTTTCCGCGCCCCCTGCAGATCGGGGCCCTGGGCCGTTCGGGCTGGAACCTGCTGGTCACGCACGCCGAGCGCGTGGACCTGGGCGTTTTGCAATGAGGTCCTCCATGGACGCTTCCGTTTCCGCGAGCCGCAAATCCACCCGCTGGGCCCTGGGGGTGGCCGGTGCCGTGATGTGTGCCCTCGGCCTGATCCTGCTGTTCTTGCTGATGCAGGCGACCAACAACCGGGAGCTGTACGAGCGGCATTACGCCTGGTTGTTCGGCCTGAATGTGCTGGTGGCGGCGGCGCTGCTGGTGGTGCTGCTGTGGATGGGCGTGCGCCTGGCCGTGCGCTGGCGCCAGCGCAAGTTCGGCAGCCGCCTGCTGTTCAAGCTGGCCGCCATCTTTGCCCTGGTGGGCGTGGTGCCCGGTTTGCTGATCTATGTGGTGTCCTACCAGTTTGTGTCGCGCTCGATCGAGAGCTGGTTTGACGTCAAGGTGGAAGGGGCGCTGAGCGCCGGGGTGAACCTCGCCAGCGTGACGCTGGAGACGATCGCCAACGACATGGCCAACAACACCCGCTCGGCCAGCCAGCAACTGACCCAGGTGCCGGATGCCGCGGCGGGCCTGGTGCTGGAGCGCATTCGCGAGCAGTTGGGTGCGACCGACGTCATCCTCTGGAACAGCGCGGGCGTGGCGGTGGCCAGCGCCGGGACCTCGCTGCTGGAACTGGCGCCGGAGCGCCCCAGCGCGCAGCAACTGCGCAGCCTGCGCGCCGGCCTGAAACCCATGGCCAGCATCGAAGGCCTAGACGAGGTGGCCGCCACCAAAGCGCGCGACAACGTGCAGGCGGTGTACGTCAAAACCCTCGCGCTGGTGACCAATCTGCGCTGGGAGTTCCGTGGGGAGCAACGCTTTCTGCAGGCCTCCATTCCCTTGCCCAGCGCGCTGGTGACCAATGCTCTGGCGGTACAGGACGCCAACCGAGAGTACCAGGAGCGCGCCCTGGCCCGGCAGGGGCTGCAGCGCATGTACATCGGCACGCTGACGCTGAGCCTGTTCCTAGCGGTGTTTGGCGCGGTGCTGCTGGCCGTGCTGCTGGGCAATCAGCTGGCGCGGCCGCTGCTGGTGCTGGCGCAGGGCGTGCGCGATGTGGCGCGCGGGGACCTGACGCCCAAGATGGCCTTGCAGACCCAGGACGAACTGGGCGGGCTGACGCGCTCCTTTGCCCTGATGACGCAGCAGCTGCTGGATGCCCGCATGGCGGTCGACAAGAGCATGGGCGAGGTCAAGGCGGCGCGCACCAACCTGCAGACCATTCTGGACAACCTGACGTCCGGCGTGCTGGTGCTGGACGATGCATGGCACGTGCTGTCCATCAACCCCAGCGCCACGCGCATCCTGCGCATGCCGATGGCGGTGTACATGGGGCGCAGGCTGGACGAAGTGCCCAGCCTGCAGGTGATGGCCGACATGGTGCGCGAGCAGTTTGCGCTGTTCCTGGGGGACCGTGGGGCCGATGCCGGGCGCGACCGGTGGCAGCAGGTGCTGGAGCTGCCGTTCCACCAGGACGCCGACCCGCAAGGGGGCGAAGTGCCGCACGACAAGACGACACTGGTGGTGCGGGGCGCCGAATTGCCGCAGTCGCGCCGCCTGATCGTGTTTGACGATATTTCGGAAATCGTGTCGGCCCAACGTTCCAAGGCCTGGGCCGAGGTGGCGCGTCGCGTGGCGCATGAAATCAAGAACCCGCTCACGCCCATCCAGCTGTCGGCCGAGCGCCTGGCACTGAAACTCAACGACAAGCTCGAGCCAGCGGACCAGGCCCTGCTCAACCGCTCGGTGAAGACCATCGTCGACCAGGTGGGTGCGATGCTGCGGCTGGTCAACGAGTTTCGCGACTATGCTCGGCTGCCGGCGGCCGAGTTGCAGCCCCTGGACCTGAACGCGCTGGTGCTGGAGTTGCTGCAGCTGTATGGCGAGGAGAATGCCGAGGTGTCGGTCCAGGCCAAGCTGGATCCACACTGTCCCTGGATTGCCGGGGACACACAGCAGTTGCGCCAAGTCATCCACAACCTGCTGCAAAACGCGCAAGATGCGACGCTGCAGCAGGCGCAGGCCCTGGGGGTGGCACCCGTGCCCGTGGAAATTTCCACGCAATGGGTAGAAAGCAGCAAACGCGTGCGCCTGTCGATCTGCGACAGTGGCACAGGCTTTGCGCCCCACATCCTGCAGCGCGCCTTCGAACCCTATGTCACGACCAAGGTCCGGGGCACAGGACTGGGGCTGGCCGTGGTGAAGAAAATTGCCGACGAACACGGCGCACGGATTGATTTGACAAACCGTTTGGAGGGGGGCATGGTGAAAGGCGCGCAAGTGTCGCTATCATTTGTCCCCATAAACACCGAGGCACCGTGAGAGGCGGTGAACCTGAAACCTGTAAGCACATAGCTTTTCGAACCCATGGCAAACATACTGGTGGTGGACGACGAACTGGGCATCCGAGATCTCCTGTCGGAGATCCTCAATGATGAAGGTCACAGTGTTGAGTTGGCGGCCAACGCCACACAGGCGCGTGCAGCCCGGAATGCAGGCGCCTTCGATCTGGTGCTGCTGGATATCTGGATGCCTGACACCGATGGCGTGTCCCTGCTCAAGGAGTGGGCCGCATCCGGGCAGTTGACCATGCCTGTGATCATGATGAGTGGCCACGCCACCATCGACACGGCCGTGGAGGCCACGCGCATCGGTGCGCTGTCGTTCCTGGAAAAACCCATCACCATGCAGAAGCTGCTCAAGGCGGTGGAACAGGGCTTGGCAAAGAACGCCAGTGCACCCGCCGCCAAGCCCGCAGCGCCGGTGGCCGGTGGCGTGTTGGCAGGGGTGACCCCTGTGGCCGATGTGGGCGCTGGCGAGGCCATGGTGCGCCCCCACCTGGGTCTGCGCGCGGTGGATGCCATGCCCAGTGCCCACCAGGACTTCGACCTGGACCGTCCCTTGCGCGAAGCGCGCGATGGGTTTGAAAAAGCGTATTTCGAGTTCCACCTGGCGCGTGAGGGCGGCTCCATGACCCGCGTGGCAGAGAAGACCGGTTTGGAACGCACCCACCTGTACCGCAAGCTGCGCCAGCTGGGCGTGGACCTGGGGCGCAGCCGCCGCGGATAAGTTTTTCAAAAAATCCGGTTTTTCATTTTGGGGCCAAAAAGTTCGCATACAATCATGGCTTCGGCACAACGACAGACTGCTCTGAAGTTGTAAAGGCCCGGTAGCTCAGTTGGTAGAGCAGCGGATTGAAAATCCGCGTGTCGGCGGTTCGATCCCGTCCCAGGCCACCAAATTCAAATCCCCTGATCAGCAATGGTCAGGGGATTTTTCGTTGTGCCTAGCGTTTGCGTAAATCTTTGGTAAATCAACCAGGGTTCATGTCCAGCGCCACAGGCAGTCCCAGATTAAATAAATAAAATAAGAATAATTATCATTAATAACACTGGGAGCTGTCGATCATGCGATCACACCCGATAGCAGGTGCGCCAAGCGTGCGCGCCTTGTTCTGGATGCCGGGGCTGGCCGGAGGTCACCATGCGTGCTGATGTGGTGTCTTCCTCCTCTCGCGGGGCTACGTTGGCCCGTTACCGCTGGGCCGTCGCTTCGCGCGCGGTGGCGGCCGTCGGCGGGGGCTATGCGGTGAGTGCCGCCTGTGCCGCGGCCCTGGGTTTGGTGGCCCACCGCGCCGGCATGACCAGGGCCGATGCCGTGACCCTGTCCACCATGCTGTCCTTCGTGGTCTATGCCGTGGCGGTGCTGTGGGTGTTTGCCTGTGCCACGGCCACGCGGGCCTGGCTGGGACTGGCGGTGCCCGCTGCGGCGCTGCTGGCCACGGTGTGGTGGCTGTACGGAGGCCAGCCATGAGGGCGGATGGCAAGGCCGAGGGCCTGCGCCAGTCCATGTCCTGGCTGCATACGTGGAGTGGTCTGCTGCTGGGCTGGCTGCTGTATGCCGTGTTCTTCACCGGCACCCTGAGCTACTTTGTCGACGAGATCGATGACTGGATGCGGCCCGAGCTGCATGCCTCCGTGCCCCAGGCGGGGGCGGCCGAGAAGGCGTTCAGTACCTTGCAGACGCTGGCGCCCGGTGCCAGCAACTGGAGCGTGCAACTGCCCAGCGCGCGGCAGACGGCGGTGGAGGTGAGCTGGCGCCCCGAAGGGGCTCCGCCCGGCCGCGAAGGCATTCGCCGCGCCCACCTGGATGCCGGCACGGGCGAGGTGCTGCCGGTGCGCGAGACCCGTGGCGGCAGCTTTCTGTACCGCTTCCACTTCGAGCTGTACGCCATGCCGCGCATTTGGGGGCGCTGGATCGTGGGCATCGCCACCATGGTGATGCTGGTGGCAATCATCAGCGGCGTCATCACCCACAAGAAGATCTTCACGGACTTCTTCACCTTCCGGCCACGCAAGGGCCAGCGTTCCTGGCTGGATGCGCACAACGCCACGGCGGTGCTGGCCTTGCCGTTCCACATCGTCATCACCTTCAGCGGCTTGCTGCTGCTGATGACGATCTGATGCCCTGGGGCGCCCAGGCGGTCTACGACGGTCAGCCGCAGCGTTTCAATGCCGAGCGCCGCGGCATGCCCATGGGGGCACCGAATGGCGAGCGTGGCGAGGGTCGCCAGGCCCGCAGCACGCCAGCGCCGTTGGCGCCCATCGCACCGATCCTGGCTGCCGCGCAGGCCGAATACCCGGGCTTGGTCGTGGGCAGCATCAGCGTGCAGCACCCGCAGACGGACCGCGCCACAGTGGAGCTACGGGCGCAAGGCAGCGACAGCCTGCTGCTGAACCGCGGCATGGGGCAACGCCTAGTGTTTGACGGGGTGACCGGGGCCATGACTGCGGGTCAACCCGTGCGCCCACCGTCGGCGGTCAGCGCCGTGATGAACAGCATGGTCAGCGTGCACCTGGGGCGTTTTGCCGATCCCGCGGTGCGCTGGCTGTTGTTCCTGTCCGGTGTGGTCGGCACGGCAATGGCGGCCACCGGGCTGGTGCTGTGGGTGGTCAAGCGCCAGCCCGAGCGCCGCAAGCTGGGTTTCACACCGCGCGGCCACCGGCTGGTGGAGGTGTTGAACGTGGCCGCCGTGGCGGGCCTGTCGGTGGCGGTGGCGACCTATTTCTGGGCCAACCGCTGCGTGCCGGTGGACGTGCTGGAGCGCAGCAGTGTAGAGATCAGCTGCTTCTTCATCGCCTGGGCGGCCAGCCTGCTGCACGCCGCCGTGCGCCCGCATGCGCGGGCATGGCTGGAGCAGATGCTGCTGGCGGCCATCGGTTTTGCCCTGCTGCCCTTGCTCAACGCCTGGACGGGTGGGGCCGGGCTGTGGCACACCCTGCCCCAGGGGCAGTGGAGCATCGCAGGCTTTGACCTGATGATGCTGGCGCTGGCCGCCCTGCACGCCGTGGTGGCGCGCCGGCTGTGGCTGCGCCTGCAGGGCACGGCCGTGCCGCAGCGTGCGGCCCGGAGCGTGGCCCCTGGCCTGGCGACACCGGAGCAGCAAGCATGAACGCATGGATGGCAGGACTGCTGGCGGTGCCGGCATTTGCGGCCCTGAGCCAGGCGATGGAGCGCCACCATAGCCAGCCGGGCGCGGCCCTGCCGGCCTCGGCCACCTGGGGCTGGCGGGCCCTGGGCACGGCGTTGCTGCTGGCCGCGTTGTGGGTGTGTTTGCAGCGCTGGGGCACTTCGGTGGCCGTGGCCGCCTGGCTGGGGGTGCTGACACCCGCGGCCCTGGCCGTCGCCTTGGTGCTGACCTATGCGCCGCGGCAGGTGCGGGTGCTGGCGGCCTGCAGTGCGGCTGCCGCCGTGGGGTTGGGCGTCCGGATCTTTGCCTGATCGGAAAAAGGAGCGGTCCGCGCTGGTCTAATCTGGGTTTGATCATGGAAATGATCGAAAACCTAGGATGGGCAAGCGCTGGCCGCTCTTTTTGTTGAAGCTGCTGGCGCAAGCCTTGCCCCCAGGCGGCGGCCATGGCAGGCTTGCGGCTTTCCAGCACACAACAACGATGAGGGGAGAAGGGCCTGTGGCTTCTTCTGTGGCACCGGGCCTGATGGCCCTGCATGGCAACCGCACTGAGACCTTGGCCGACACGCTGCTGGCCTGGATGCAGGCCCACCCGCTGGGCCCGCTGGAGCCCGAGATCGTGCTGGTGCAAAGCAACGGCATGGCCGAGTGGTTCAAGATGCGCATGGCCGAGCTGCAGGGCGTGTGCGCCGCGGCGCAGGTCGAGCTGCCGGCGCGCTTTGTCTGGCGCAGCTACCGGCAGATTCTGGGCCAGCACGCCGTGCCGCGCGAATCGCCGCTGGACAAGACGCCCATGATTTGGCGCCTGATGCGCCTGCTGCCGCAATGCCTGGGCGAGCCGGCGTTTGCGCCGATTGCCAACTTTCTGCGCCCCGGCGAGCCGCAGCGCCTGCTGCAGCTGGCCGAAAAGCTGGCCGACCTGTTCGACCAGTACCAGATCTACCGCGCCGACTGGCTGGCCGCCTGGGAGCAGGGTGAGGAGGTGTTGCGCACCGCGGGCCGCCCTGATGTGCCCGTGCCCGAAGGGCAGCGCTGGCAGCCCCAGCTGTGGCGCAAACTGCTGGCCGAGCTGGATGAGCAGGAGCGCGCCGCCACCCGCCCGGCCCTGCTGGCACGGGTTCTGGACGCGCTGCACAGCGGCCAGCCGCCGGTCACGCCGCTGGCGCGCCGCGTGGTGGTGTTCGGCATGAGCCAGATGCCGCTGTCGCTGATGCAGTTCCTCAGCGGCATTGCCCAGCACAGCCAGGTGCTGATTGCCGTGCCCAACCCCTGCCGCTTTCACTGGGCCGATGCCATTGACGGGCGCGAGCTGCTGCGCCAGCAGCGCCGCCGCCATGCCGACAAGGGCGGCAAGGACCTGGCGCAGATTCCCCTGGCCGCCATGCACGCCCATGCCCACCCGTTGCTGGCAGCCTGGGGACGGCAGAGCCGCGACTATGTGCGCCAACTCGATGCCTTCGACACCACGGGTGACACCGCCGTGCAATGGGGCTGGCCGCGTGTGGATGTGTATGACGAGGCGGATGCCAGCGAGCTGCTCGACGCACCGCTGCTGACCCAGGTGCAGCAGCGCATTCGCGATCTGGTGCCCATGTCGGAGCACCCGGTGGTCGAGATCGCGGCGGCCGACCAGTCCATCGTCTTTCACAAGGCCCACGGCCTGGTCCGCGAGCTCGAAGTGCTGCACGACCAGCTGCTGCAATGGCTGGCCGAGCCGGCCGCTGCGGGCCGCGCTGTGCTGGCGCCGCGCGAGGTGGTGGTCATGCTGCCGTCGATCGAAGAGGCTGCACCCGCCATCCGCGCCGTGTTCGGCCAGTACGGCCGCCACGATGCGCGCCATATTCCGTTTGATATCGCCGACGTGGGCGCGCGTGCCAGCAGTCCGCTGGTGACGGCGCTGCAATGGCTGCTCAAGCTGCCGCAGCAGCGTTGCCGTCTGAGCGAGTTGTGCGACCTGCTCGATGTCCCCGCCGTGGCGGCGCGCGTGGGTCTGGCGGCAGACGATCTACCCCAGCTCACGCACTGGATGGCCGGTGCGGGCATTCGCTGGGGGCTCAACCATGCGCAGCGAGCACAGTTGGGCCTGGCGGCCTGCGGTGATCCCAACAGCGCCTGGTTCGGCCTGCGCCGCATGCTGCTGGGCTATGCCAGCGGGCCGGCGCTGGAGGCCGCCTTCGACGAGGCACAGGTGTTTGCCGGCCTGGAGCCCTATGACGAAGTGGGCGGCCTGACGGCCGAGCTGGCCGGGTCGCTGGCCAGCTTGCTGGGGCGCATGCTGCAGTGGTGGCAAACGGCTGCTACGGCTGCGGCTCCCGAGGTCTGGGCCCAGCGTTTTCGCAGTCTGATGGACGACTTCTTTGTCGCGCAGGGCGATGAGGACCAGGCCTTGTGCGCCGCACTCGACACGGCCCTGGTCGGCTGGCAGGCTGCCTGCGAGCAAGCGGGTTTTGAGGCCCTCATTCCGCTGGAAGTGGCACAGGAGGCCTGGTTGCAGGCCCTGTCCGAGCCCGCGCTCAACCAGCGTTTTCGCGCCGGCGGCGTGACTTTCTGCACGCTGATGCCGATGCGCGCCATCCCCTTTGAAGTGGTGTGTCTGCTGGGCATGAACGATGGCGACTACCCGCGCCGCGCCACGCGCGTGGACTTCGACCTGATGGCCCTGCCCGGCCAGCAGCGCCCCGGCGACCGCGCGCGCCGCGACGATGACCGCCAGCTGATGCTGGATGCCTTGCTGTCGGCCCGCAGTAAGCTCTATATCAGCTGGGCCGGCCGCCATGTGCGCGACAACAGCGAGCAGCCACCCTCGGTGCTGGTCTCGCAGCTGCGCGACTATCTGAGCCAGGGCTGGCAGGGTGAAGGCAGCGCAGGAATTTCCGCCCGCGAGCGCGGAGAGCTGCTGCTGGCCCAGCGTACCCGCCAGCATCCTTTGCAGCCCTTCAGCCGCCGCTATTTCGAGCAGGCTTCAGGGCTGTCGACCTTCGCGCGCGAATGGTATGGCGCGCATGAAGAGCAGGCAGCGCAGGCGCTGCCGGTCGTGGCTGCCTTCGAGCCCGATCCCGAGGTGCCGCTGACGCTGGCGCGACTGACGGACTTTCTGCGCCATCCCGCACGCAGCTTTTTGCGCAACCGCCTGCAGGTGCGCTTTGAGCAGGACGAGGAACTGCTGGAGGATGACGAGCGGTTCAGCGTCGATGGCCTGACCGCCTACGGCCTGATTCAGCAGCTGCAGCAAGGCGTGCGCACGCAGCTGGCGCACGATGCGGCGCTGGACGTGGGCCTGCAGGTGCAGCGCCAGGTCCAGCGCCTGGGGCGTGCCGGCGTGCTGCCGCTGGCAGGTCTGGGCCAGCGCGAGGCCGAGGCCTTGCAGGCACAGGCCACGCCGTCGCTGCTGGCTTGGCAGCAGCAGATGCAGCGGTGGCCCCATGCGGCGCCGCGCGAGCGGCTGTTGCTGCACGCCGGCGCTGTCACGCTGGACGACTGGATGGATGGCTTGCAGGAGCGCGCAGCGCCGTCCTCGGAGGCGGGCTACCGCCGCTGCTGGTTTGCGTTGGAGCCGCGCACGCTGCTGAACAAGAAAGGCGAGCTGCAGGCCCACAAGCTGCTGCCCATTTATGTGCGCAGCCTGGCGCTTTCAAGCAGGTGCACCGACACGCTGATGGGCGTGATCGCACGCGACACCCTGGTCTGGGTGCAGCCGCTGGAGCCGCAAGCTGCCACTGAGCGTTTGCAGGCTCTGATGCAGCTGTGGCTGGCGGGCCAGAACGAGCCCTTGCCGTTGCCGCTCAAAACCGCCATCGCTGCCGGCCAGGACGACCTGAACGCCGCGGCACAGGCCTACGAGGGCAGCTATATGCTGGGCGGCGAATGCGAGGACCCCAGCTGGGCGCGCTGCTACCCCGACTGGGAGGCGCTGACGGCCGATCTGCGCTTTCACCAGCTGACCAAGCAGGTCTATGGCCCGCTGCATGACTGGCTGGCTGCGCAGGTGCAGACCGAAGCGCTGCCAGGGATGGCCAATCAAGAAGCACCAGCGGGAGAGCCGGCATGAGCGCGCATCCAACCACCAGCCAGGCGCTGCAGCCCCTGCATTTCCCGCTCTGGGGCTCGCGACTGATCGAAGCCAGCGCGGGCACAGGCAAGACCTGGACCATTGCAGCGCTCTATCTGCGGCTGGTGCTGGGCCATGGCGCCGAGAACGGTTTTGCCAGGCCCTTGATGCCACCCGACATCCTGGTCATGACCTTCACGCGGGCCGCCACGCGCGAGCTGTCGGACCGCATCCGTGCCCGCCTGATCGAGGCCGTACAGTGCTTTCGCGGCGAGGCCGAGCCGGCGGCGCACGACAGCTTCCTGCGCGATATGCGCGATGCCTATGCCGAAGGCGCTGAGCGCGATACCGCGGCCTGGCGTCTGGACATGGCGGCGCAGTGCATGGACGATGCCGCCATCCACACCATCGACGCCTGGTGCCAGCGCATGCTGCGCGAGCATGCCTTCGACAGCGGCAACCTGTTCGACGAAACGCTGGAGGCCGATGAAAGCCAGCGTCAGACCGAGGCGGCGCAGGATTACTGGCGCCAGCAGTGCTACCCGCTGTCGGGCGAGCTGCTGGAGACGGCGCTGCAGGTCTGGCCCGATGTGCATGCCCTGGTCAAAGACATGCAATCGCTGCTGCGTGAGAACGTGCCCGCTGCAGCGGGTGCCGGGACCTTGGGGGCGTGCATTGCGCAGACGCAGGCGGAGCGTGCCCAGCGGCTGCAGGCACTGGCCGCGGGCTGGGACACCAAGGCCGAACGCATGCTGCGCTGGATTGAGGGCGAGCTCGACGGTCGCGCCGCGCTGTGGGACAAGCGCAAGCTGCAGGCCCGCTACTACCAGGGCTGGTTCGAGAACCTCACCACCTGGGCGCAAAACCCGTTGCACCGTCCGCTGGAGCTCAGCGACTCCGCCCGCAAGCGCCTCAGCCCCGAGGGCATGGCCGAGGCCTTCAAGGGCTCTACCATGGACTTGCTGCTGCCCACTGAATTTTCCGAGCTGGAGCAATTGCTGAAAGCGTTGGCCGAGCTTCCGTCGCTCCATGTCGCGCTGCGCCTGCATGCTGCAGTTAATGTCCAGCAACGGCTGCTGTGGCTCAAGCGCCAGGCCGGCACCTTTGGCTTTGCCGACATGTTGCAGCGCCTGGATGCCGCCCTGGCCGGCGACAACGGCCCCGCACTGCGCGCCAGCATGCTGGCCCAGTACCCGGTGGCGCTGATTGACGAGTTCCAGGACACCTCGCCGCTGCAATACCGGCTGTTCGACCAGATCTACCGCACGGCCGACAACCGCGCGGACAGCGCGCTGCTGCTGATCGGCGACCCCAAGCAGTCCATCTACGGCTTTCGGGGCGCAGACATCTACAGCTATCTGCAGGCCCGGCAGGCGACCGAGGGCCGTCACTATGTGCTGGACACCAACTTCCGCTCCACACAGGCGCTGGTCGATGCGGTCAACCAATGGTTTGTGCAGGCTGAAGTGCGCAAAGGCGAGGGGGCGTTCATGTTCCGCGCCGGGCAGCGCAATCCGCTGCCGTTCGAACCCGTCAAGGCCAATGGCCGCAAAGAACTGCTGATGCAAGGCAGCCAGCGCATGGCTGCGCTGACCATGGCCTGGGATGGCAGCAGCGATGCGCCGTTGAGCAACGACGACATCCGTCGCCGCGGCGCGGAGTTCTGCGCCAGCCAGATCGTGCAATGGCTGATGGACGGTGCCACGGGCTTTGCCGAGGGCGATCAGCCACTGCAGCGCCTGCGCCCCGCCGACATCGCGGTGCTGGTGCGCACGGGCAAGGAGGCCACGGCCGTGCGCCGCGCGCTGGCGCGGCGCCATGTGGCCTCGGTCTATCTGTCCGATCAGGACTCGGTCTTCGCCAGCGCCGAGGCGCAAGACCTGCTGCTGTGGCTGCGCGCCGTGGCCGCGCCGCTCGATGGCTTGGCGGTGCGTGCCGGTCTGGCCACGCCCATGATGGGCCTGTCGTTTGACGAGCTGGCCTGGCTGGCCAGCGATGACGAGGCCTTCGATGCGCGCAGCGAGCAGCTCAAGGAGCTGCACAGCCTCTGGCTGCGCCTGGGCGTGCTGGCCATGCTGCGCCAGACCCTGTACCGCTTTGCATTGCCGGCGCGCTGGCTGCAGGACCTGGGGGGCGAGCGCCGCCTGACCAACTACCTGCACCTGGCTGAGCTGTTGCAAGGCGCAAGCGCCCAGCTGGAGGGCGAGCAGGCGCTGATCCGCTGGCTGGCCACCCAGATCGAGAACCCGGGCGCGGCGGGCGATGCGCAGATCGTGCGGCTGGAATCGGATGCCGATCTGGTCAAGGTCGTCACCGTGCACAAGAGCAAGGGGCTGGAATATCCCGTGGTCTGCCTGCCGTTTGCGGGGAGCTTTCGGCCAGTGGACGGCAAGGCGGCCTATCTGTCGCTGCCCGTGCAGATCGATGGCGCGCGGCGCGCGAGCTGGTGCTGGACTACAACGAGGCGCAGCTGGCGCAGGCCGACAAGGAGCGCCTGCGCGAGGACCTGCGCCTGCTGTATGTGGCGCTGACCCGCCCGCGCCATGCGCTGTGGATGGGGCTGGCGCCGATGAAGCGCGGCAACAGCAAAAACTGTGCAAACGAACAGGGGGCTGCGGGCTATTTGCTGGCGGGTGATGCTTCGCAATCGGTAGCAGGCTGGCGCACCAGCATTGAGGCGCTGGCCGAGCGTTGCACGCAGATCGCCGTGGTGGACCTGCCTGCCGAACTGCCTGTGCCCACGCGCTATGTGCCGGCGCAGGAGCTGCCTGCGCTGGCCGCAGCGCCCCGGTACGAGGCGCAGTTCGACCGTCGCTGGGGCATTGGCAGCTTCTCGTCGCTGACCCGCGCCATGGCGGCCCCCAGCCTGCCGGTCCTGCCGGTGGCCGCGCAAAGCCCTGCCGAGGACGAGCGCGCGCTGCAGGCCCAGGAGGCCGGTGATGCCGCGCTGGACCTGGGTGCTATCCACGACGCCATGACCGCCTTGCCCAGCGTGGCCCCAGCCCGCGCCGGCGCACGCAGCGATGCGGCGGTCTGGCACCGTTTCATGCGTGGCCCGGTGGTGGGCAACTTTCTGCACGACCAGCTGGAATGGCTGGCCGCCGAGCACTTTGCGCTGCAGCCCGAAGACGACCCCGAGGCCAGCGAACCCCTGGCGGCCCGCCTGCTGCGTCGCTGCGAGCGCGCGGGCGCCAGGCGCAGGCGGCCGATGCGCTGCAGTGGCTGCGCGCCGTGGTGCACCAGCCGCTGGTGCCGCTCGGTGTCTCGCTGGCCCAGCTGGGCGAGGGCGATGCGCTCCTGCCCGAGATGGAGTTCTGGCTGCCGGCGCAGCGCCTGTCGGCCCCGCGCATCGACGCGCTGTGCCGCCAGCACATCCTGCCCGGTCGGCCGCGCCCGGCGCTGCCCGAGCGCGAGCTGCACGGCATGCTGATGGGCTTTGCCGATCTGGTGTTCCAGCATGGCGGCCGTTACTGGGTGCTGGACTACAAGACCAACCACCTGGGCCAGGATGCGGCGGCGTATGGTGCCGGGGCGTTGGCGCAGGCCATGCTGGAGCACCGCTACGACGTGCAGGCTGCGCTGTATCTGCTGGCGCTGCACCGCCTGCTGGACAGCCGGCTGGGCGCGGCCTACGACCCCCGGGAACAACTGGGCGGCGCGCTCTATTTCTTCCTGCGCGGTCTCGATGGCGAGGCCGCCGGCATGCAGGTGCTGCAGCCATCGCTGGATTTGCTCGAAGGGCTGGAAGCATTGCTCGACGACCGCGCCGAAGAACCCCAGGAGGTGCAGCCATGAAGGGCCGCCGCAAAGCCGATCTGCAAACGCTGGACCTGTTTGCAGCCGCCGATGAGGGCGACACCGTGGTGTTGAGCACCACCGACTGGCTGGCCGCCCTGGAGCGTCTGGCCGATGCCGGCCTGCTGCGCCGCCTGGACAGCGCCCTGGCCGCCTTTGTGGCCGAACAGGACGCCGAGGCCGCGCCCGCGCTGCTGGTGGCCACCGCCGTGCTGGCGCAGATGGAGGGGCGTGGCCACAGCTGCCTGCCCCTGTCGGCGCTGGCCAGTCATCCGAATGAAATCCTGGCCTGGCCCAAGGAGGCTCTGCGCTTGCAGCTATCGCTGTGGGAGCAGTTGCCGCGCCAGACCAGCGACTGGTTGCAGGCCCTGCGCCGCAGCCCCGTGGTGCGCGTCGTGCCGCCCGGGGCGGTCGTGGCCGACCGCGGGCAGCCACTGGTGCTGTGGGATGGCCCCGCGCCCCTGCTGTACCTGCGCCGCTACTGGGACTACGAGCGCAGCGTGGCCGCCCACATCGCCCAGCGCACGGCGGCCGATGAGCTGGCGCTGGACGAGCCCCGGGTGCGCGACTGGCTGGGGCGGTTGTTCAGCGCGTCCGCCGCGGCTGCGGCTGCGGTGGACTGGCAACAGCTGGCCTGCGCGCTGGCGCTGCGCGGGCGTATGTCCGTCATCACCGGCGGCCCGGGCACGGGCAAGACCTATACGGCGGCGCG
>NZ_JAZHFR010000060.1:0-22233 GCF_036541385.1 Comamonas sp. GCA5
CCTGGCCGCGCGGCGCGGGCCAGGTGGTGGTCGACCTGGCGCTGCGCCGTGGCCACCTGCTCCTGCACCAGGCGCGCCAGTGGCGTGTCGTCCTGGGCGGCGGCGTTGCCCAGGATGCTCAGCGGCGTGTGCACCGCATGCGCCAGGTTGCCGGCCTGGGTGCGGGCGCGTTGCACGATGTCGGCATTCGCCCCCAGCACATGGTTGAACTCATTGATCAGCGGCTGCAGCTCGTCGGGGAACTGGCCGTCCAGCTGGGTGGCCTCACCGGTGCGCACCGTGGCCAGGCGCTGGCGCAGCAGGTCCAGCGGTTGCAGGGCCAGCTGCAGCTGCACGGCAACGGCCACCACCAGGCCCAGCGCCAGCGTGCCCAGGGCGGCCAGCAGCATGGTGGTGAAGCGCTGCACCGGCTCGGCCACCAGGGTCTGGTCGGCCGCCACGGTCAGGCGCAGCAGGGGGGCTTCGGCCTCGGGCAGTTGCAGCGGCCGGCTGACGGCCACCAGCTGGTGGTTCTGGCTGTCGCGCAGCTGCAGCACGGCGTGGCCGCTGCGCGCGGTGCCGGGAAAGGCCGTGTCCTGCGGCAGGGGCAGCACCTGGTCCCACAGGGAGCGCGAGCGCAGCACGCCCAGTTGGGCCGGGCCTTGCTCGGGCAGCAGGTCCACCTGCCAGTACAGGCCGGACAGCGGGGCGTTCAGGCGTGCATCCCCGGCCATGGGCAGCACTTCCACCCGCTGCGCGGCATCGAGGTTGACGCTGGCGCTGAGCTGGTCCAGCTGGCGCACCAGCTCTCCCTGCAACTGCTGGTTGACGTGTTCCTGGAACAGGCCGCGCAGGCCCCAGCCCGCCACGGCCATCGCCAGAGCCATCCAGGCCAGCGTGCCCAGCAGCAGGCGTTTGCGCAGCGAGCCATGGCGCAGCGACAGGGCGCGTGGCAGCTTCACGCCGCACCTTCCACGGGCAGCAGGCGGTAACCCAGGCCGCGCACGGTCTCGATACTGCCGGGCGGCAGCTTCTTGCGCAGGCGGCCCACGAAGACTTCGATGGTGTTGGAGTCGCGTTCGCTGTCCTGCGGGTACAGGTGCTCCGACAGCTCGGTGCGCGACAGCACCTCGCCCACGCGCTGCATCAGCAGCGACAGCAGCTTGAACTCGTGGCTGGTCAGCGCCAGCGGCTGGCCATCGACCGAAACCGTGGCCTGGCGCGTGTCCAGCCGGATGCTGCCGCACTGCCATTCGGCGCTGCTGTGCGGCGACAGGCGGCGCAGCAGGGCGCGCAGCCGGGCCAGCAGCTCTTCCATGTGAAAAGGCTTGGCCAGGTAGTCGTCAGCCCCGGCATCCATGCCGGCGACCTTCTCGTGCCAGGCGCTGCGCGCCGTCAGGATCAGCACGGGCATGCTGCGCCCCAGGGCGCGCCAGTGGCGCAGCACGCTCAGGCCGTCGACCACGGGCAGGCCCAGGTCCAGCACCACGGCGTCGAAATCCTCGACCTCGCCCAGGTAGCGTGCAGTGGCGCCGTCGGTGGCGGTCTCCACCGTGTGGCCGGCGGCCTCGATGGCCTGGGCCAGCTGGGTGCACAGCGTGGGTTCGTCTTCCACCACCAAGATGCGCATCAGTCCTGCCCCTTTCTGCGCACGCTGAGCACGCGGCCGTCGACGCATCCACCTTCAGCTTGCTCAGTTGGCCATTCGGGTGCAGCAGCCGCATCTTGTAGATGAAGCGGCCATCGTCGTGCTCGAACTCCACTTTCAGCACCTGCCCCTGGTACTGGCGCTCCACCTGGTCGAGCACGGTGCGCAGCGGCAGCACCTTGCCCTGCTGCAGCGCCTGGCGCGCCAGTTCGTGGTCGCTTTCGTCGGAGTGGGCCTGGGGCAGGTCCAGGCCGGCGCCCAGCCACAGCGCGCCACCCAGTGCAAAGGCGCCCAGCAGCGCGGGCCAGCGAAGGCGGGACAGTGAAGAGCGGGTGACCATGGCAATGCTTCCTCGTGCAGGTGAACACCCCAAACTTATACCGGCAGGGGGATGAATGGCACATGAACAGGTGCTTCAGCATGCATTCACCCCGGGTTTTGAAGAATGACTTCAGGCCAGCACGGTGCTGGTCCTGCATCACACCCACAAGGAGTTCTTCACCATGTACACACAGCAGTTTGCCACCGTTCGCCGTCTCGCCGCCGCCACCTTGCTGGCGGGTCTGGCCGCCGGCGCCATCGCCCAGACCACCGCTTCCGCCCCAGCAGCTGCACCCACGGCCCCTGCCGCCCAGGCTGTGACCACCGTCCCGGGGCCACAACTGAACATCCGCCAAGTGTATGACCGCCTGGAGGCCGTCGGCTACCGCGATCTGCGCGAGGTGGAGTGGTCCGATGGCCGCTACGAAGTCAAGGCCCGCAACGCCCAGGGCGAACGCGTGAAGCTGGACGTGGACGGCAACACCGGCGCCGTGCTGCGCAGCCGCGTCAAGCATTGAGAACGGGCAGGGCGGCCAGGGGTCGCCCTGCGTACCATCGGAACCAGCAAGGAGGATGTATGCGTGTGCGGATCGCTTTCGGAGCGTGGTGGCTGGGGCTGACCCTGGCGTGGATGGCGGTGGCGGCCCCTTGGGTGGGCGGCGCTGGAGTGGCGGAGCCCACGTTCTGGTGGCAGTTGCGCCAGCAGGCGCTGTACCTCAGCGGCGTCTGGAGCATCGGCATGATGTCGCTGGTCATGCTGCTGTCGCTGCGCCAGCGCTGGATGGAATGGCCCCTGGGCGGCATGGACCAGGTCTACCGCCTGCACAAATGGGCCGGCATCGGCGCCGCCGTGGCGGCGGTCATGCACTGGGGGGCCAAGGAATCCAGCGGGCTGATCAAGGATGTCTGGGGGACCGCCGGGCGCCCGGCGCGCGACGCTGTCCTGGCCTGGGCCGTGGATTGGCGCGGCACCGCCAAGGACCTGGGGGAGTGGGCCTTCTACGCCCTGCTGGCCCTGGTGGTGCTGACGCTGTGGCAGCGCCTGCTGCCCTATCGGCCCTGGCGCCGCCTGCACCGCGTGATGCCGGCGCTGTACCTGATGCTGGCCTTCCATACGCTGGCGTTGATGCCGCTGTCGTTCTGGCGCCTGCCCATGGGGGGCTTGATGGCGGTGCTGCTGGGCGTCGGCAGCGCCGCCGCCCTGTGGTCACTGGCAGGGCGCATCGGCCGTGGGCGCAACAGCCATCGGGGGCAGGTGCATGCGGTGCAACTGCTGGGACCGGTGGCCGGTCGGGATCCGCTGGAAGTGCTGTGCGCCATGCCAACCACCTGGCAGGGACACCAGCCCGGGCAGTTCGTGTTTGCCAGTTTCGAGGGGCTGGAGGGGCCACACCCCTTCACCATCGCCAGTGCGCCGGGCAGTTGCGGCAGCACCCCCGATGGGCGCCCGCTGCTGCGCCTGGTCATCAAGCCGCTGGGCGACTACACGCGCAGCCTGCATGCGGCCCTGCAGCCGGGGCAGGCCGTGCGCATCGAAGGGCCGTACGGGCATTTCGGCGGGCAGGGTGCCCAGGCGCGCACCCAGGTCTGGGTGGCGGGGGGCGTGGGGGTGACGCCGTTTCTGGCCTTGCTGGAGGCACGGCAGCCCGGTGCAGCGCAGACCGAGGCGCTGCAACCGGCGCACCTGCACTACTGCACCCGCAATGCGGCGCAGGATGCCGTGCTACCCCGGGTGCGGCAGCTGTGCGAGCAAGCGCAACCCCCGGTGCACCTGCAGGTGCACGATGCGGCCCAGGGCGACTGCCTGCGGCCCGAACACTTGGTGCCGCATGGCACGGCCCTGGACATCTGGCTGTGCGGGCCCGCCGGACTGGGCCAGGCGGTGCGCCAGGCGACCGATCGCCAGCGTGGCTGGCGCCTGCACCAGGAGGCGTTCCAGATGCGCTGACCGGGTCAGTGCAGCAGGTCGCTGCCCGGCGCCTGGGGCTGGATGCGGAAGAAGCCCGTGCCCGCGCTGCCGCGGCCGACTTCTTCCTCCGTGGCCTCGCGCACGGCTTCGACCTTGATCTCGATGCGCAGGGCAATCCCGGCCAGGGGGTGGTTGCCGTCCAGCACCACATGCTCGGGGTAGATCTCGGTGATGGTGTACAGCGCATCCTTAGGGGCCTCGGGGTTGCAGCCCTGCGGCAGGGCACTGCCTTCAAAGGTCATGCCCTCTTCCAGTTCCTGGGGGAAGAGTTCGCGCTTTTCCAGAAAGATCAGCGTGTCGATGTAGTCGCCAAAGGCGTCCTCGGGCTCCAGGTGCAGCTGCAGCGTGTCGCCCACGGTGTGGCCTTGCAGGGCTTCTTCGATGCGCTTGAGCAGGTCGTCGCCGCCGACGAGGAATTCCACGGGCTCGTCCAGCACGTCCAGTTCATCGCCCAGGGTGTCTTTGAGGGTCCAGGTCAGCGCGACCACGCATTGTTCGGTGATGTCCATGAGTTGCAGCCTTGTGCGGCCAGTGCCGCAGAGGAAAAAAGAAAACGGCCGGCTGCGCAGCACCCCGTGGGGGACGCGCAGGCGGCGCACTGGGCGGGATTTTCCCATGGCTGCCCAGGTCTGGCTGTGTGCCGGGCATTGTCAGACCCGGGCCACCCGTCAGAACGGGTAGTGGCGTTCGCGGGTCTGCATGGTGATCCAGCGGGTCTCGGTGAAGGCATCGATGCCGGCCTGGCCGCCAAAGCGGCCATAGCCCGAGGCCTTGACACCGCCGAACGGCATCTGGGCTTCGTCGTGCACCGTCGGGCCGTTGATGTGGCAGATGCCGGTTTCCAGGCGTGCCGCGACCTGCCAGGCGCGGGCCGTTTCGCGCCCGTAGACGGCCGAGGACAGCCCAAACTCGTTGTCATTGGCAACGGCAATCGCCTGCTCGACCCCGCGCACCCGCACGATGGCCTTGACCGGCGCAAAGGTCTCTTCGCGGAAGATGTCCATGTCGGCCGTCACATGGTCCAGCAGCGTGGCGGGCATCAGCGTGCTGCTGGCCTTGCCGCCGCACAGCAGCCGGGCACCCTTGGCCAGGGCATCGTCGATCAGCGCGTTGGCGCGGTGGACGGTGTGCATGTCCACCACCGATCCCAGCACCACCGGCCCCTGGCGCGGATCACCCAGCGGCAGCGCCTGGGCGCGGGCCGTGAGCCGGGCCACGAAGTCGTCGGCGATCTGCGCGTCCACGATGATGCGTTCGGTCGACATGCAGATCTGCCCCGAATTGGCAAAGGCGCCAAAGGTGCAGCCCGCCACGGCCGCCGGGATGTCGGCATCGTCCAGCACGATGAAGGGGGCCTTGCCGCCCAGCTCCAGGATCGCGGGCTTGAGGTGCCGGGCCGCAGTCTGGCCGATGAGGCGGCCCACGCGCGTGGAGCCGGTGAAGTTGATGCGGCGCACGGCCGGGTGGGCGATCATGGCCTCGACCACGGCCGCGGCATCGGCCGGGGCGTTGGTCACGAAATTCACCACACCGGCTGGCAGGCCGGCATCCTGCAGGGCTTCAATCACCAGCCCGTGCGTGGCGGGGCACAGCTCCGAACCCTTGAGCACCACGGTGTTGCCACAGGCCAGCGGGGTGGCAATCGCGCGCACGGCCAGGATGACCGGGGCATTCCATGGCGCAATCCCCAGCACCACGCCCGCGGGCTGGCGCACGGCCATGGCCACGCTGCCCGGAATGTTGGAGGGGATGATCTGCCCGCTGATCTGCGTGGTCAGTGCCGCGGCTTCCAGCAGCATGTCGGCCGCCAGGTGCACGTTGAAGCCTGCCCAAAGGCCGGAAGCCCCGGTTTCCGCCGCCATCGCAGCCGCGATGGCCTCGCCCTTGGCCGCAAGCGCCTGCGAGGCCCGCATCAGCAGGGCACGGCGCTCCCCCGGACCGATGGCAGCCCAGGCGGGGAAGGCCTGGGCGGCGGCATCGACGGCTGCCCGAGCATCGTCCGGCGTGGCGGCCGGTGCGCGCGTGGCCACCTGGCCATCGAGTGGGTTGTGGCGGTCAAAGCTGGCGCCGCCGGTGGCTGTGGCGGCCTGGCCGCCCATCAGCAAGCTGGGTTGGAGCATGGGGCAAATCCTTTGCGGGAGAGGCTGTCAAGCATAAGGTCTGCGCTGGCCTACAGCCATGCGCCTGCCCGACGGTCGGTGCAGGTGGGGCACCGGTGCGCCGGTCCTTATCAGGTGGACCTGCATGGTTGAGCTGTGCTGGGTCAAGCTCCGCGGGGCCGGTCATAAGACAATAGGGGCTGCTTTACAGAATCGTTGCCCGCTCTTTCCTATGGACACCACACTTCCCATCGCGCTGCTTGGCGGTATCTCGCCCGAGAAATTCATGCGCACCTACTGGCACAAGAAACCGCTGCTGATCCGCCAGGCGATCCCCGGTTTCAAGCCCATCCTGAATCGTGCACAGCTGCTGGCGCTGGCGGGCGAAGAGGGCGTGGAGGCACGCCTGATCGAGCAGTTGGGTGGTGGGGCCTGGAAGCTTTCGCACGGCCCGTTTCCGCGCCGCAAGCTGCCGGCGTTGAGCAAGCCCGGCTGGACGGCCCTGGTGCAAGGCGTGGACCTGCACAACGAGCAGGCGCATGCGCTGCTGCAGCAGTTCCGCTTTGTGCCCGATGCGCGCATGGACGACCTGATGATCAGCTTCGCCACTGACCAGGGTGGCGTGGGTCCGCACTTCGACAACTACGATGTGTTCCTGCTGCAGGCCCATGGCAAGCGCCGCTGGCGCATCGGCCGCCAGAAGGACTTCTCGCTGCAGCCCGATGTGCCGTTGAAGATCCTGACCAACTTCGAGCCCGAGGAAGAGTTCGTGCTGGAGCCCGGCGACATGCTGTACCTGCCCCCGAAGTGGGCGCATGACGGCATCGCCGAGGGCGAGTGCATGACCTACTCGATCGGCTTCCGCTCGCCCAAGCAGGACGAGATGGCGCGCGAAATCTTCCTGCGCATGTCGGATGCCCCGGACGAGTGCCCCAAGGACGTGGTCTACAAGGACCCCAAGCAGCCTGCTGTGGCACATCCTGCCGAGATCCCCGCCGACCTGTACGATTTCGCGCGCGAGGCCCTGAAGAAGGCCCTGGCCGAACCCCTGGCGCTGGAGCGCGCGCTGGGCGAGTACATGAGCGATCCCAAGCCGAATGTCTGGTTCGAGCCTGCGGACGATTTCGGCATGATCGAAGGCGTGCGCCTGAACCGCCGTACCCGCATGCTGTACGACGCCAAGCACATCTTCATCAACGGCGAAAGCTATCTGGCCGGCGGCAAGGACGCCCAGCTGATGCGCAAGCTGGCCGATGAGCGCCAGCTGTCGCGCCGCGAGGTGCAGCAGTTCAGCGACGATGCCCTGGAACTGCTGTCGTCCTGGGTCGATGCCGGCTGGGCCGACAGCGTCGAAGGCTGATTTGGTTCTTGTTACAAATTTAGTGCGCAAAGCTGTAAACCAAGTTTGTAACTGGACCGTTGTGCAGGGGAAGCCAATGCTGGCTATCGGCATTGGTGGCAGGAATTGCGGCAAGTCTGCTGCGCCGCCCCCAACTTTTTACACCCCTAGAGGTATTGACATGAAAAACTCTCTCATCTTGGCTACCGTGATCGCTTCTGCTGCTTTGGTCGCTTGCGGCAAGAAGGAAGAGGCTCCCGTGGCTGCTCCTGCAGCCCCTGCTGTGGAAGCTCCCGCTCCTGCCGCTGAAGCACCTGCTGCTCCCGCTGCTGAAGCCGCTGCTCCTGCTGCTGACGCTGCTGCTCCCGCAGCCGCTCCTGCCGCTGACGCTGCCGCTCCTGCCGCTGACGCTGCCGCTCCTGCCGCTGACGCTGCTGCTCCTGCTGCCGACGCTGCCAAGTCCGCCATCGAAGCCAAGTAATTGGCTCCCTCCAGCGGGTTTCCGCTGGGGCGTGAATGAAAAACCCGCTGCGCATGTGCGCAGCGGGTTTTTTCATGCCTTGAAAGCTTGGTGCGCGTGTGAGCAGCGCATAAAAAACGCCAGTCGCAGGACTGGCGTCGGTGGCGCTGACCAGGGGGCCAGCGGCGGTGGTGCTTACTTCAGGTCGTCGGCAATTACGCGCACGATGCGCTGTGCCGCCTGGGTGGTTTCGGGTTGGCCCTTGGCGTCCAGCACGGTGACCTGGGTCTTCTCGCCCGCGGTGCGCACGGCGATCTGGTACTGGCCGGGCTTGTTCTCGGGCTTGCTGCTGAACCAACCGCTGAACCAGCCCTTCTTCTTCTCGGTGCTGTCGGCGCTGGGCGGTACGTAGCGCACAAAGTACAGGCCCTTGCTGCGGTCACGGTCTTCCACGGTGAAGCCGGTGCGGTCCAGGGCCACACCCACACGGCGCCAGGCACGGTCGAAGGGCTCGCTCAGTTGCAGGGCCGGCAGGCCGTTGACGGTGGCGATCTGGGCAGCTGCCGTGGGCTGTGCGGCCACGGCCTTGTTGGAGGCCACCAGGGCGCGCGACTGCTCTTCGCTGGTGCCCAGCTTGATCATCAGGCGACGCAGGAATTCGGTTTCCAGCTCGGGATCGGCCGGGCGGGGCTGCCAGATGGTCGAGTCCTTGTTGGTGTTGCTGTAGACCTCTTCCATGCCGCGGTGGGTGATGTAGATCTCGGTCTTGCCGTCGGCACGGCGCTCCAGGCGGGTGCGGAAGCGGTCACGCTCGCTGGTGGAGTACAGGGAGTCGAACACCTTGCCCAGCGTGGAGCGGATGATGTCCTGCGGCAGCTTGGCGCGGTTCTCGGCCCATTCGGTCTCGATGATGCCCAGATCGGACTTTTCCTGCGCCAGGTTGAAACCATGGTCCAGCCAGAACTCGCGGGTGGGTTCCCACAGCTGGTCCACGGGACGGTTCACGACCAGCCAGCGCTTGTCGCCATCGCGCATGATTTCGACGTCGCCCACTTGCAGCGGGGCCGCGCGCTCCACGGTCGGCACCTGGGCCTGACCGGCCTGCAGCGCCACGGCCGAGACCGAGCGGTCGGGGCTGGCGGTGTAGCGGGTGTCTTTGGTGAGCTGGGTCAGGTCGGGCGGCACTTCCAGCGTGCTGCCCTTCT
Organism: Comamonas sp. GCA5; assembly: GCF_036541385.1. Classification (NCBI taxonomy): domain Bacteria; kingdom Pseudomonadati; phylum Pseudomonadota; class Betaproteobacteria; order Burkholderiales; family Comamonadaceae; genus Comamonas; species Comamonas sp. GCA5. Next base: position 9,021 of record NZ_JAZHFR010000060.1, read on the forward strand.
TGGCGCTCTTGTAGTCGATCTTGCCCTCTTCAATGACGGAGCAGGCAGACAGTGCGACGGCCAAGCCGATCAGGCTCAAACGGGCGGTGTGTTGTGTCACTTTCACGCGGAATTCCTTGGGTGATGCAAAAAGCAAAAGGCAGGACCGGTCAGATCAAACCGGCGTTGCGCAGCGCGGTTTCTACCACAGGCTGGTTGGCGGCCGACAATTCGGTCATGGGCAGGCGCAGCGTGCCGCCGCAATGGCCCATGCGCGCCACGGCCCATTTGACGGGAATGGGGTTGGCTTCCACGAACAGGTGCTTGTGCAGGGGCATGAGCTGGAACTGGATCTCCATGGCACGCTGGATGTTGCCGGCCAGCGCGGCCGCGCACAGTTCGCTCATCAGGCGTGGGGCCACGTTGGCGGTGACCGACACGTTGCCGTGACCACCGCACAGCATCAGGGCCACAGCGGTCGGGTCATCGCCGGAGTACACGCCAAAGCCCTGGGGCACATCGCGGATCAGCCATTGTGCGCGCTCGATGTTGCCCGTGGCTTCCTTGATACCGAAGATGCTGTCGATCTGTGCCAGGCGCAGTACGGTGTCGTGCAGCATGTCGGCCCCGGAGCGGCCGGGCACGTTGTACAGCATCATGGGCAGGTCGCCCACGGCTTCGGCAATCGCCTTGAAGTGCTGGTACTGGCCTTCCTGGGTCGGCTTGTTGTAGTAGGGCACGACCTGCAGTTGGCTGTCGGCGCCCACCTTCTTTGCGTACTTGGCCAGTTCGATCGCCTCGTGGGTGCTGTTGGCACCGCAGCCGGCCATCACGGGCACGCGACCTTGCGCCTGCTCCACGGCCACGCGAATGATCTCGCAGTGTTCCTCCACGTTGACCGTGGGGGACTCGCCCGTGGTGCCGACCACGCCGATACAGTTCGTGCCTTCGGCAATGTGCCAGTCGATCAGTTTGCGCAGGCTGGGGTAGTCGACGCTACCGTCGGCGTGCATGGGTGTGACAAGGGCAACGATGCTGCCCTGCAGGGCGACGGAAGAAGTGGTCATGTCCGCAAAGTGAAACGGGAAAAAAAGCATTCTACCCAGCCGCTTTCGGAGTGCGGACACAGGCCAGACACAGAGGCAACGTGTGGGCCCCTGTTTTTAGCTATTTTGATGTAAATCTTTGCCGCCCTGGCGAAAAACAATCGACCTTTGCAGGGGGCGTTTGCCCTTGGGCGCCCGCCACCAAGCGCAGCGCATGGGCCAAGGGCCCTGACACGGAGGGCCGTCCGTGGCCGGGCATGTGCGGCAGCTCACGCGGCATGCACCCAGGCATCGACGGCGGCTTGCGCCAGGCGGTCCAGCAGGTCCGCGGCATCGGGCTGCCGCACCACGACAAAGCGCAGCGAGTCGTCGCTGGTGCGCAGGCGCACCAGGGCCAGCTGCTGCGGCGCCAGGTGCTGTGCCAGGCTGTCAAAGCCGTCCTCCATGCCGTGGCCCTGGGTGCTGGTGTCCCAGTGCCAGCCGTGGGCACCGGGCAGCCAGCGGCTGCCGGCCAGGCCGTCGGCATCCTTCCAGTCCAGGTGGGCGAATTGCGGCCCCACGGCCAGCAGGTGCTGCCAGTACAGCGTCAGATCGTTGTCCTCGCCGCACAACTCCAACAGGTCGGGGTCGAAGTCCGGGTCCTCGGTGTCCCAGCCAAAGTCATCGGGGTCCGGCTGCGCGACCGCCGCGCGCCAGGTGGCGACAAGGGCGGTGGCCGCCTCGGCATCGCCCAGGCACAGGGTGTGCGCCACGCCCTGCATCCAGTCCGTGTTTTCGGCATCGACCAGGTCGCTGCGGCGCAGTACGCGCACTTCGACGTCGGTGTCTCCCTCCAGGCCGCGACGCAAGGCCTGGGTGATGTCGCCCCAGGTTTCCCCGGTGGGGGTGAAGCTGAAGTCCTTGAGCGAGAACCAGCCCATGGCGGCCTCGGGCCCGCTGCCAACGCCGGCCAGCAGCAGGTTTTTCTTGACCGTGCGGGCCAGCGGCGGACACCACAGGTCCGGCGCGCTCAGCAACTGGCCCTGGGTGTTGAACACGCGGGGCTGGCCTTCGGGGCTGTAGGCCAGCAGCTTGCCACCGGGAAAGACCTTGGGGGGTGAGTCGTTGAAGCCCCGCTCGATCTGGGCGAACGCGCAGGGCACGCGCAGCGTGCCGCTGCGGTGCAGCACGCCTTCAAGCAGGGGGCTGCTGCGGTCGCCCGGGCACTGGCGCTGAAAGGCCACGGCCAGTCCGTTCTTGGGGTTGAAGTTCAGCACATGCTCGTAGGGGCTGTTGAACAGGGGCTGGCCCGAGGCATCCAGCACCATCACGGTGTCGTCGCTGCGGCGGGCGCGGATCAACTGGTCGTCGGGGAACAGGTCGATGGCCGTCAGGCCGCTGTGCAGCAAGGCCAGATCGGGCAGACGGTGCAGTGCGTAGTGGCCCTCCGCAGTGCGCGACTGCATCAGCTGCGGGGTCAACGCCCAGGCTTCGCGGTGGCCCAGGTCGGGGTGCACCAGCCACAGGCCGTTCGCATCCTGAATGCCGCAGCGTTCATCCTGGCCAGGGGCCTGCGGCGGATAGCCCAGGTTGATGCAGCCGCCACTGGCGAAGGCGCTGTGGGCGCCGGCCTCCGGCGACAGCAGCCAGCGGCCATAGGGGGTGACCAGGCCGACGGGCCAGTGCTCGCGCTCGTCCTCGGTGCGGCAAGGCTGGCCGGTGCGCGGGTGCCGCCGGGGCATGACCTCGTAGGCGTCGATCTCTTCTTCCCAAGCCGCGTAGTAGCGCTCTTCGTAGCCTTCGGCCAGCCAACTGGGCCAGTCGTCGCTGTGGGCGCGCTCGATGGTGGCGGTGCGTGCCAGCACGGCGGGGTTCCACCAGCCCAGCTGGTGTTCCGGGTGCTGCTGCAAAGCTTGTAGCGCTTGCGGCAGGCTGGAAGCGCTGCAATCCCATAAAAGGCATTGATCGCGCTGGACCTGTAGAAAGGCGGCAAATTCGGGGGTGCCCAGGTCGTGCGGGCACAGCGTGGCACAGTCCAGCAGCAGCCATTGGCGCTGGCTGGTGGTAATGGTGTGGTCAATCGCCTGCCATTGCTGAGCGAGCGCCGCGGGCCAGTTGCCGGGCGCGGCGCCCAGCAGGTGCTTGAGCCATGCCCAGCGGGCCTGCACCTGGGTCATGGGTGCGGCCAGGGCCGACAGGCTGTCCGCCTCTTGATAGAAGCTGCAGGGCACCCGCTCAGGTAAGTGCAGTGCATCGCCCATCAGCAGGCTGAACAGCAGCGGCGTGTGGTTGAACCATTCGGCCCAGCCCTCGCAGACCGCACCGGGGAGGCCGGGTTCGGTGGGCCAGAGGGTGGTGGCGGTCGGGCGTTCGTCGTGGGCCAGCAGCAGGGCGTAATTGGGCATGGGGGCAATTGCGGAAAAGGCGCCAGTGCGGCAAACAATCAGGCGGACAGCGCCACGGGGGGCGATGCAGTCAGACCGGGCGCGATGGCGGCCACGCGCTGCACCACGCGCTCGGGCTGGCGCAGCAGACCGTGCTCGTAGGCCACGACGGTCCAGCCAGCGCAGACCTGCAGCAGTTCACCGGGGGCCAGCAGGAAATCGGGGCGCGAGGGCTTGCCGTAGGCAGCGTTGCCCTGGGCAAAGGTTTCGTACAGCAGCACCCCACCGGGCCGGACGCTGGCCAGCACCTGCGGCCACAGTGGGCGCCACAGGTAGTTCGTCACCACCACGGCGTCAAAGCGGCGGTCCTGCAGGGGCCAGGGGGCGTTTTCCAGGTCGGCGACCAGGGTGTCCACCTCCGGGGGCAACGCGGCCAGCGCGTGCGCATCGCGGTCCACGCCGGTCACAGCATGGCCCTGGGCGGCCAGCCAGCGGGCGTGGCGGCCGCTGCCACAGGCCAGATCCAGCACCTGTGCGCCAGGTGGCAGCAGGTGGGCAAAGCGTTGGACCCATGCGGAAGGTGCAGCGGTCACGGCCGCCGCGTGGGAAGAGCAAGTCATAGGCCGCCAATATACGCGGCCCTGGCCGGGGCTCAGTGCGGCTGCACGTCGTTCTGCAGTGCGGCCAGCGCCATGCGCTCGACCACGCCGGGCGCCAGCAGCTTGAGCCAGCGCCCCAGCTTGCCGCGCGTGGTCATCACCACCTCGCGCTGGCGGTGCTGCATGCCCGCCAGGATCAGGCGCGCGCACTCGGCCACCGGCATCGCACCTTCTTCCTTCAGGCCGCTGCGGCCCGCGGCCTCCCCGCGGGCGTTGTAGCCGTGGTAGCGGATGCGGGTGTCCACCACGCCCGGGTAGGCCAGGGTGACACTGACGCCCTGGGGCTTGAGTTCCGCGCGCAGCGCCTCGAAAAAACCGTTCATCGCAAACTTGCTGGCGCTGTAGGCCGTGCGCCCCGGCACCCCCACCAGGCCGGCCAGCGATGACACTGCCACAATCCGCCCGCGCCGTGCCTGCAAGTGGGGCAGGGCCGCGTGGGTGCACCACACGCTGCCCCAGAAGTTGGTGCGCATCACGCTCTCGTACCAGTGCAGGTCTTCGCTGCGCACGTCTGAGAACAGGGCATGGGCCGAGACACCGGCGTTGTTGATCAGGGTGTCGATGCCGCCAAACTGCTGCACGGCCTGGTCGATCAGGGCGCGGCATTGTGTAGGGTCGGACACGTCGGTGGGGACCACCAGCACCTGGGCCTGGGCCTCGCGGCAGGCCTGGGCCACGCTGGCCAGGTTGGCCGCCGTGCGGGCGGCCAGCACCAGTTGGACTTGGGATTGGTGGGTGTGGGCCAGCTGGCGGGCCAGTTCAGCGCCGATGCCCTCCGAGGCACCGGTGATCACAAAGCAGGGCACAAGGCGACTCCCGGCCCACCCCCTGGGCCGGGGAGCCCAGGCTCAGAAGCAGGCCCAGATATAGCCGGCCAGTGTGACCATGAAGTCCGGCAGCGTGTACAGGGCAAACACCCCCAGCAGCACGGCCAGCACGCAGGCCCAGATCAGTGCGCGCTGCCACCAGGGCAGCGCCAGAGGCAAGGAGGAGGGGGCGGCGCTTGTCATGCTGGCCATCTTACGCGGAGGCCGGCCTGCGCACCAGGCTGGCCTCGCGGATGGGCAGGTTCACCAGCGCCGCAAAAATGCCCAGGGCGATCGACACATACCAGACCATGTCGTAATTGCCGTTTTGGTCGTACAGGTAGCCGCCCAGCCATACGCCCATGAAGCTGCCGATCTGGTGGCTGAAGAACACGAAGCCGCCCAGCATCGACAGGTGCTGCACGCCAAAGATCTGCGCGATGGTGGCATTCGTCAGCGGCACCGTGGACAGCCACAGGAAGCCCATGGCGGCGGTGAAGCAATAGACCGACCACGGTGACAGCGGCGCCAGCAGGAACAGCACCGTCACCACCGAGCGCAGGCCGTAGATGCCCGACAGCACGTAGCGCTTGCGCATGGGGTACTTCTGGCCCAGGTTGCCCGCCAGGTAGGTGCCGAAGATGTTGAACAGCCCCACCAGCGCCAGGCCGATGCTGGCCACGTGCGGCGCCATGCCAAAGTCCTTGAGGTAGCTGGGCATGTGCACACCGATGAACATCACCTGGAAGCCGCAGACGAAATAGCCCGACAGCAGCAGCACGAAGCTGGGGTTGGTCCAGGCTTCCTTCAGGGCCTGGCCCACCGTCTGCTCGCGGTGCAGCACCGCGCCCTTGCCAAAGCCCGGCTCGCGCAGGCCGAAGGCCAGCACGGCGATGATCAGCGCCATCAGCGCCAGGATCAGCAGCGCATTGCTCCAGCCGAACTGGGCAATCAGCGTGCCTTCCACCGGCACCATGAAGAACTGGCCGAACGAGCCGGCCGCGGCCGTCACACCCATCGCCCAGCTGCGCCGTTCCACCGGAATCTGGCGCCCCAGCACGCCGTAGATCACGGCATAGGTGGTGCCGGCCTGTGCCGCCCCGATCATCAGCCCCGTGGTCAGGGTGAACAGCAGCGTGGTCGGCGACAGCGCCATGCCCACCAGCCCCAGCGCGTACAGGATGGCGCCGCCAATCAGCACCTTGAAGGCGCCGATGCGGTCGGCAATCATGCCCACGAAGATGCCGAACACCCCCCAGGACAGGTTCTGGATGGCAATCGCCAGCGAGAAGCTCTCGCGCGTCCAGCCCATTTCCTGGGTGATGGGCAGCAGCCACAGACCGAAGCCATGCCGAATGCCCATGGCCAGTGTCACGACCATGCCCCCGCACAGCAGCACCTGGAGCATGGGCAGGCGCTGCATGGATTGTTGTGATTGGTTTTGCATGGAAAGCAATGTAGCGAATTGCTTCGCCACCTGCTGCAACCTGCGGGATAGGCATTGCATATTCCCGCCATCAGGTGGCACGATGCCGCCTTTGCGACTCGGAGTCTGGTCTTGGTTACTGTGAATTTATCCAGCGCTGGGCTGTGGCCGGAACTACAATCCGCCCCCATGGCAGCTAAACCCTCTACTTCTGCATCCGCGTATTCCGAAGGCTCGATCCGCGTGCTCAAGGGCCTGGAGCCCGTCAAGCAACGCCCGGGCATGTACACCCGCACCGACAACCCCCTGCACATCCTGCAGGAGGTGATCGACAACGCCGCCGACGAAGCGCTGGCCGGTTTCGGCAAGAAAATCAAGCTCACCCTGCACACCGACGGTTCGGTCAGTGTGGAAGACGATGGCCGCGGCATTCCGTTTGGCCTGCACCCCGAGGAAAAAGCCCCCGTGGTAGAGCTGGTCTTCACCCGCCTGCACGCCGGCGGCAAGTTCGACAAGGGCAACGGCGGGGCCTACAGCTTCTCCGGTGGCCTGCACGGCGTGGGCGTGTCCGTGACCAATGCCCTGGCCACGCGCCTGGAAGTGACCGTGCACCGCGACGGCGAAGTCGCCACGCTGGCGTTTTCCGGTGGCGATGTGGTCGAACCCCTGGCCCGCCGTGCCATGGTGGCCGGCGACCGCAAGCAGGGCACCACGGTGCGCGTCTGGCCCGACGCCAAATACTTCGACAGCCCCCACCTGCCCATGGGCGAGCTGGTGCACCTGCTGCGCTCCAAGGCCGTGCTCATGCCCGGCGTCAGCGTCACGCTGACGAATGAAAAGACCAAGGACGTCCAGCAGTGGCAGTACAAGGGCGGCCTCAAGGACTACCTGGAGCAGACGCTGACCGCCGACGCCGTGATCCCGCTGCTCGAAGGCGAAGGCTATGCCGACAAGCACAGCGACACCTTCAGCGAAGGCGAAGGCGCCGCCTGGTGCCTGGCCTTCACCGAGCAGGGCGCGCCCATGCGCGAGAGCTACGTCAACCTGATTCCCACCACCGCCGGCGGCACGCACGAAAGCGGCCTGCGCGATGGCCTGTTCCAGGCCGTCAAAAGCTTCATCGAGCTGCATGCCCTGCTGCCCAAGGGCGTCAAGCTGATGCCTGACGACGTGTTCGCACGCGCCAGCTTCGTGCTCTCGGCCAAGGTGCTGGACCCGCAGTTCCAGGGCCAGGTCAAGGAAAAGCTCAACAGCCGCGATGCCGTGCGCCTGGTCTCGGGCTTTGTGAAGCCTGCCATGGAGCTGTGGCTCAATGCCCATGTGGAGTTCGGCAAGAAACTGGCCGAGCTGGCCATCAAGGCCGCACAAATCCGCCAGAAGGCCGGCCAGAAGGTCGAAAAGCGCAAGGGCTCCGGCGTGGCCGTGCTGCCCGGCAAGCTGACCGACTGCGAAAGCCGCGACATTGCCGACAACGAGGTGTTCCTGGTCGAGGGCGACTCCGCCGGCGGCTCGGCCAAGATGGGCCGCGACAAGGCCACCCAGGCCGTGCTGCCGCTGCGCGGCAAGGTGCTCAACACCTGGGAGGTGGACCGCGACCGCCTGTTCGCCAACAACGAGGTGCACGACATCTCCGTGGCGATTGGCGTCGACCCCCACGGCCCCGAGGACACGCCCGACCTGTCCGGCCTGCGCTACGGCAAGATCTGCATCCTGAGCGATGCGGACGTGGATGGCTCGCACATCCAGGTGCTGCTGCTGACCCTGTTCTTCAAGCACTTCCCCAAGCTGATCGAAGCCGGCCATGTGCACATCGCGCTGCCGCCGCTGTTCCGCGTGGACGTGCCGGCGCGCGGCAAGAAGCCCGCCGCCAAGGTCTATGCCCTGGACGAGGGCGAGCTGAACGCCATCCTCGACAAGGCCGCCAAGGAAGGCGTGGCGCGCGAGAAGTGCCAGATCAGCCGCTTCAAGGGCCTGGGCGAGATGAATGCCGAGCAGCTGTGGGAAACCACGCTCAACCCCGACACCCGCCGCCTGCTGCCCGTGCAGGTCAGCAGCCTGGATGCCGCCGCTTCGGCCCACATCTTTGGCCAGCTGATGGGCAAGGGCGAAGCCGCCGCGCGCCGCGAGCTGATGGAGCTGCACGGCGACGCGGTGGAGGTGGATATCTGATTTGTCCGGCTTGCCAAGGGCGCACGCAGTGCTTAAATGTGAGTGATGACTAACGCCACCCCCTCGACCGCCCTGTGCCCCAGCGCCCGCCTGGCGCGTGCGCGCTGTGCGCTGCGCCAGCTGGCGCTGGCCGGCCTGGGCATGGTGGCCAGCGTGCAGGCCCAGGCACAGACCCCGGCGCCGTCCGCAGGGGACACCTGGTTTTTCGTCGACCTCCAGGGTGAACTGCACTATGCCACCGAGCAGGTGGACGAGCGCTATCACCGCTTCTCCATCAGCCCGCTGCCCCCGGGTGACGGCCCGCTGTTTGTCGACGTGCGCGCGGCCGCCAGTGCCCTGGCCGAGGCGACGCACACCGACCCCGAAGCCGCCGCGCGCTACTTTGCCGAAAGCAGCGGCTACCAGCGCCATGCCGGCCAGCTGCGTGCCGCCGCCGACCAGCATGGCGTGGACGAGCAATTGCTTAAGGCCATCGCCACGGCGGAGTCGGGCTTCAACGCCCAGGCGGTCTCGCCCAAGGGTGCCATCGGGCTGATGCAGGTCATCCCGGACACGGCCCTGCGCTTTGGCGTGGAGGGCGACAAGAAGCGCTCGCTGGAGCAAAAGCTCAAGGACCCCGCCATCAACGTGCCGCTGGGCGCGCGCTACCTGCGCCACCTGCAGACCCTGTTCCCGGGCCGCACCGACCTGGTGGTGGCCGCCTACAACGCCGGGGAGGGGGCCGTGCAGCGCTACGGCAACCGGATTCCGCCCTACCAAGAAACGCAAAATTACGTGAAAACCGTGATGACCCTCTACCAAAGCCTGCAGCCCCGCTGGGGCGGCGACAGCGTCTCCACCCTGTGCAACATGCCTGCCCAGCAGGTGTGCAGCGTGGCCCGCAGCGCGCGCCTGCGCACCAGCCTGCCGGCCCGCCGAGGGCGCACCGCCCGGTGATGCGCCGCTGCGTTGCGCACCGCCCGCACCCACGTCCCTGATCCCGATTCAGATGCAGGGCCCCGGCATTGGAGGAGATGCTGAGTGCCCGCAGCCACAACCAAGAAACCATGAGCGAACACACCCCATTGTTGGACCTCTCCACCCAGGCTTCGGGTGATGCCCTGGAGCTGGGCCAGTACGCCCAGCGCGCCTACCTGGAATACGCGCTGAGCGTGGTCAAGGGCCGTGCCCTGCCCGACGTGGCCGACGGCATGAAGCCCGTGCAGCGCCGCATCCTGTATGCGATGGAGCGCATGGGCCTGAGCTATTCCGGCCCCAACAACAACACCGCCGCCAAGCCCGTCAAATCCGCCCGCGTGGTGGGCGATGTGCTGGGCCGCTTCCACCCGCACGGCGACCAGTCCGCCTACGACGCCCTGGTGCGCATGGCCCAGGACTTCAACCAGCGCTACCCGCTGATCGACGGCCAGGGCAACTTCGGCAGCCGTGACGGTGACGGCGCTGCCGCCATGCGCTACACCGAGGCACGCCTGTCCAAGATCACCACGCTGCTGCTCGACGAGATCGACGAGGGCACGGTCGACTTCGTGCCCAACTACGACGGCAGCACGCAGGAGCCCAGCCAGCTGCCCGCACGCCTGCCGTTTGCCCTGCTCAACGGCGCCAGCGGCATTGCCGTGGGCCTGGCCACCGAAATCCCCAGCCACAACCTGCGCGAAGTGGCCAGCGCCTGCGTAGCCCTGCTCAAGCAGCCCGGCCTGTCGGACGACGAGCTGTACGCCCTGATCCCCGGCCCCGACTACCCCGGTGGCGGCCAGATCATCAGCAGTGAGCAAGACATCCGCAACGCCTACAGCACCGGGCGCGGCAGCCTCAAGGTGCGCGCGCGCTGGAGTATTGAGGAGCTGGCGCGCGGCCAGTGGCAGATGGTGGTCAACGAGCTGCCGCCCGGCGTGTCGGCGCAGAAGATCCTGGAGGAGATCGAGGAACTCTCCAACCCCAAGGTCAAGACCGGCAAGAAGGCGCTGACGCAGGAGCAGCAGCAGCTCAAGGCCACCGTGCTGTCCGTGCTGGACGGCGTGCGCGACGAATCCAGCAAGGACGCCCCCGTGCGCCTGGTGATCGAGCCCAAGACCGGCAAGACCCCGCAGCAGGACCTGATCACCACCTTGCTGGCCCACACCAGCCTGGAAAGCAACGCCAGCATCAACCTCACCATGATCGGCCTGGATGGCCGTCCGGTGCAGAAATCGCTGCGCCAGATGCTGCAGGAGTGGGTGGAGTTCCGCCAGACCACCATCACCCGCCGTTCCACGCACCGGCTGGAGAAGGTGCAGGCCCGCATCCACATCCTCGAAGGGCGGCAGATCGTGCTGCTCAACATCGACGAGGTGATCGCCATCATCCGCGAGAGCGAAGAGCCCAAGGCCGCGCTGATCGGCCGCTTTGACCTCAGCGACCGCCAGGCCGAGGACATCCTCGAAATCCGCCTGCGCCAGTTGGCGCGGCTGGAAGCCATCAAGATCGAAAAGGAACTGAACGAGCTGCGCGAGGAAGAAGGCAAGCTGCAGGACATCCTGGGCAACCCCAAGAGCCTGCAGCGCCTGATGGTCAAGGAGATCGAGGCCGACGCCAAAACCTTTGCCGACGAGCGCCGCACCCTCATCCAGGAAGAAAAGAAGGTCACCGCCGAGATCAAGGTGCCGGACGAACCCGTCACCGTCATCGTTTCGGACAAGGGCTGGGTGCGCACCCACAAGGGCCACGGCCACGAGGCCGGCAACTTCAGCTTCAAGGCCGGCGACCAGCTGTGGGGCACCTTTGAATGCCGCACCGTGGACCAGCTCATCGTCTTCGGCACCAACGGCCGCGTCTACAGCGTGCCCGTGGCCACCCTGCCGGGCGGGCGCGGCGACGGCCAGCCCATCAACACCCTGATCGACCTGGAAGCCGGCAGCAAAATCGCCAGCTACTTCGCCGGCCCGGTCAGCGCGCAACTGCTGATCAGCGGCAGCGGCGGCTATGGCTTCATCGCCAAGGTCGAGTCCATGTGCGCCCGCAACAAGGGCGGCAAGGGCTTTGTCACCATCCAGGACGGCGAAACCCTGTGCCAGCCCTCCGTCATCGGCGGCACCAACGGCAGCGTGGAACTGGCCGAAGCCACCCACGTCGCCTGCCTGACGGCCAGCGGCAACGTGCTGACCTATGCCCTGTCCGAGCTCAAGCTCATGACCGGCGGGCGCGGCCTGCAGCTGATGAAGGTCGAGGACCAGGACGCCCTGGTCGGCGCCGCTGCCTACACCCGCTCCGTGCGCATCACCGGTGTGGGCCGCGGCGGCAAGGAACGGGAGGAATCGCTGGAGATCCGCTCGCTGAATGCCGCACTGGGCAAGCGCGGTGCCAAGGGCAAGACCACGGGGTGGACGTTCAAGCCCAACGGTATCTTCCGGGTGGAGTAATTTTCTTTGTTTTGATAGCTGGTGGCGCTTGCTAGGTAAGCGCTAGAGGCTAAAAAGGCTGTTAACCCTTCTGGTTTGGGTTAGAAGCCTTTTTGTTGGGGTGTTGTGTCCCTTGCGGGCAACAACTCGTGCTTTGCTTGCAGAGGCCGGTTGGTCGCACCGGCGGGCGAGTTCCTTTTCTTTGCTTCGCCAAAGAAAAGAAACCAAAAGAAAGGCGACCCTGCTACCTGCGTCCCTTTGGTTTTGCGCTGCAAAACCCAAGCGGGCAACCTGCGGTGCTCGCCTGCGGGGTGCGCCGCAGAACTCACTACGCTCCTGCGTCGCTCCGTTCAAACAACTGCGGCGAGTCAGATTACGAAGCGTGTGTGCCGTTGGGCACACACGCCACCCCACAGGCTGTGCGCCTCGGCGCAGGTAGAAGGGGATATTAAATAATGTGTTTCCCAATTAATTCCAAATGATGCTCCATACAGAATCTTTTTAACATTCCTAAACCATGGTATGCATCATCATCGATTATTTTATTTAAGCCTGATGTTAAAGTTATATTGTATTTTTTACTATTAATTATTCTTATTAGCTCCATTCTTGCTTCATTGTATTTTATTTCTGGATTATTTCCATCATAATTACTAGATGATTTTGCATGAATAATTCTTATTGAATTATCAATCGGGCTAATATATGTTATATGTATAGCTACTGCATATGCGGGCCCGCCACCTTCAGAATAACTGTCTCCCACAATGTTAAAGTCACCAAATCTTGAAAAATTATCTAGATTGTATTTCAAATGTAAATCACTGAAGGGCTCTTCTTCTTGATATTCTGAGTTGTTGCGCGATATAAAACCATTTTTAATAATGGATTTGTTTTTGTTAATTTGTGTTGAGTAAGAATTCTCACTCAAGAAAATGTCGTGAGAGAAATTTTTGGAAATAGACGGGTAATCTCTTTTTAGATCAAAAAATTTATCTTTTTTGTTTGGCTTTGGGTGTATGGCCACTAAATTAAATTCTTGATAAACGGCAATGAAATCAAGTAATTTTTTATTTCAAACTTTGATGGATCTATTAATAGTCCAATTTTGTTTTCTGTGTTTTTGCTTGCAATTTCTTTTATATGATTAACATGATCAGGTGATTCTATATAGCATTTGCCGACAGTAGAATTTGCGATGATTATAAAGTTGCAATCTTTGTCATTTAATTTTTTACAGGCTTTCGCAATTGGTTTATAGGTTAAATGTCGGGTCCCGGACGATTGGCTGCTTAAAAACAAGCGTCCGTTGCTGCATGGCCGAGAGGTACTGCAAGCAGTTCTGGCAACATGGCAATCCCGTGCCAAGGAGTTGCCATGCTGATCAG
>NZ_JAZHFR010000061.1:0-22039 GCF_036541385.1 Comamonas sp. GCA5
CCCCGGACGCCAAGCCCGCGCGCACCCTGTCGCGCCATGAGCGGCGCGCCCGCATCTGGCTGCGCAAGTGGGGCGCCAAGACCTGCCTGCTGAGCTGGCTGCCCGTGGTGGGCGACCCGCTGTGCGCCGTCGCGGGCTGGCTGCACCTGCCGTTCTGGCCCTGTGTGTTCTATATGGCCGTGGGCAAGTTCCTGCGCTACCTGACCATGACCGCGGCCATCCTGTGGGCGCTGCCCGGCTGACGGTCACACCTCTATCGCGCATCGACCATCGAAAAAATCAGACGCTTTAGGGCGTTGACGCAGATCCCATCTGCGTTATGCGCTCTCGCAAAAAGAGCATCTCCCCGAAGTGCTCAGGCGCCGCGCGCCAGCGGCAGCTTGCTGCCGGTGATCGCCCGCTCCTGCAGCACATCGCTGCGAAAGCGGAACAGCTTGGCCGGGCGGCCTGCCGCCCCCGCCGTCATGGCGCCGGTTTCCTCCACCAGGTGCTGCTGCTCCATCAGGCGGCGAAAGTTCTGCTTGTGCAGGCCACGGCCGGCCAGGGCCTCGACGGTCTGCTGCAGTTGCAGCAAGGTGAATTCGGGCGGCATCAGCTCGAACACCACGGGGTGGTATTTGATCTTGGCGCGCAGGCGCGCGATGCCCGTGGCCAGGATGCGGCGGTGGTCGTGTTGCATGGCTCGCCCCGGCAGGCTGGCACGCGCAGCAATGCCGCGGCGCGTGGCCTCCTCGACCAGGCCGGCTTCAAACAGCAGCTCGTAGCGCTGCAGCACCAGGTCCTCGTTCCAGGCCTGGCCATCGGCACCAAAGTTGATAGCTACCCGAGCTTGCCGGGATTGCCGCAGCGCCGTATTGAAGGCTTCATCCACCCAGGCTTGCAGCGGCGGCAGGATGTGCTGGGCCAGCACCGCGGGGGCCCCATCGCGCCAGTCTTCCCAGGGGAAATAGCTGTACCAGTCCTGCCAGCTGGTGTCACCCTGCGGTGGCTGCTCAGGCTCGCAGGTCAGGCCCAGGTAGCTGATGGACAGCACATGGGCCGCCTCGGGGCGTTCGCGGTCGGCGAAGGTGTAGAGCTGCTCGACATAGCCCAGGCTGTGCTGGGTCTGGGTCTCAACCCAGCTGCGCAGGCCCGCCTGCAGCGAGCGGTGCAGCATCTGGAAAGGCCCGGCCGGCAAGGCCTGCCCGCAGCGCGTGGTCAGCACCCGGGGCTGGCCCAGGCTGACGGCCGCGAGCACCGCCACCAGCTCGGCATGCAAGGCGTGGGCGGGGGCCTCGGTCAATTTAGACGTTGAACAGGAAGTTCATGACATCGCCGTCCTTGACGATGTATTCCTTGCCTTCGGCGCGCATCTTGCCGGCATCCTTGGCGCCCTGCTCACCCTTGTAGGCAATGAAGTCCTCGAAGGCGATGGTCTGCGCGCGGATGAAGCCACGCTCGAAGTCGCCGTGGATCACACCGGCCGCCTGGGGGGCGGTGGCGCCCACGCGCACGGTCCAGGCGCGCACTTCCTTCACACCGGCGGTGAAGTAGGTCTGCAAGCCCAGCAGCTTGAAGCCAGCACGGATCAGGCGGTTCAGGCCGGGCTCTTCCAGGCCCAGCTCTTGCAGGAACATGTCGCGGTCTTCATCGTCCATCTCGGACATTTCCGCTTCGATCTTGGCGCAGATGGCCACCACCGGTGCACCTTGGGCTTCGGCGTAGGCCTTGAGCTGGTCCAGCAACGGGTTGTTCTCGAAACCATCTTCGGCCACGTTGCCCACAAACATGGCGGGCTTGGCGGTGATCAGGCAGAAAGGCTTGAGCAGGGGCGCGTCTTCCTTGGACACGGGCACCACGCGGGCTGGCTTGCCTTCGTTCAGCGCGGCTTGGATAGGCTCCAGCAGCGAGACCAGCTTGGCCGCTTCCTTGTCATTGCCCGAACGCGCAGCCTTGGAATAGCGGTTCAGCGCCTTCTCCACGGTGGCCAGGTCGGCCAGGCACAGCTCGGTCTGGATGACTTCGATATCGGCAATTGGGTCGACCTTGTTCGCCACGTGGATCACGTTGGGGTCTTCGAAGCAGCGCACCACGTTGACGATGGCGTCGGTCTCGCGGATGTGGGCCAGGAACTGGTTGCCCAGGCCTTCGCCCTTGGAGGCACCGGCCACCAGGCCAGCGATGTCCACGAACTCCACGATGGCGGGGACGATGCGCTCAGGCGAGATGATCTCGGCCAGCTGGTTCAGGCGCGGATCGGGCACTTCCACCACACCAGTGTTGGGCTCGATGGTGCAGAAGGGATAGTTCTCGGCGGCGATGCCGGCCTTGGTCAGCGCGTTGAAAAGGGTGGACTTGCCGACGTTGGGCAGGCCCACGATGCCGCATTTGAGGCTCATGGAAATTCCTTTGGTATCAATGCACGATCAAACACCACAGCAATGTGGCCGATGTGCCCGAGGCGCATGGATGCGTGTTCGGTGTTCTAAAGAGATGTGACGTGGTCGCTCTGTGTTGTGCAGAGTTTTGTGCCCGTTTTGTCACTGAAATCTATGCCGATTGTAATGATCGGCAAATCTCTGCTGGTGCGCGGCAGATTGCCCGGGAAGCCGCCCCGCGCCGGCAATAAAAAAGCAGGCAGCCCGTGAGGGCCTGCCTGCCGGGGCATTCGCCGTCAGGGACTTACTGCGCCGCGCGGGGTTTGCACTGCAGCTGCAACAGGCGGTGGGTGGAGCTGTCCACGCTGCTGCCCGGCTCCCGCAGGGGGCGGATGCGCAAGTCCAGGAATCCGCGATCGCCGCACAGCGACTTCAGGGTGGCTTCGCACTTGTGCAGATCGTCGTGGCGGGTGTCACACACCATGGCATGGTCGTAGTCGGGGGCTTCCACATAGGGGGCCGCTTCCTTGGCCATGCGGTCGGTGGTCTGGGTGGCACAGCCGGCCAAGGCCAGAACGGCCAACGCGGCAAGGGTGACAAGCTTCATGAAAAATCCTCCAAAACGGGAAACATCTTAACGAAGCCCTGGGCGCGCTCAGTCGAACTTCAGCAGCCCGGCCACCGCCTGCCCCACGCGAAGCACCTGCCCTGCGCCCTGCGCCACCACGGCATTCATACCGAAAGTGATAGCGCCATCCAGCCGTGCATCCTGGCGATACTGTGCGATCGTGTCGCCCACATCGTGGCTGGACACGGCCGTGGCGGGGTCGATGTCGGGGATGGGGCAGCGCGAGCACGGCTTGCCCAGGCGGATGGCCACAGGCTCCGGCGCGGGCAGCCAGAGGGTCTCGATGAAGTCTTCCTCGTGCTCCGCCATACCGTCCAGCACGAGGTTGGCGCGAAAGCGCAGGCCATCCACCGGCTGCCGCCCCTGGGCCTGCAGGCGATCGTTGAGGGCGTCGAAGGCGGCGCGGGTGGTCACCAGCAAGGGATAGCCATCGGCAAACTGGTTGGGTGCCTGGATACCCCCCGTCCATTTGGTGCTGGTCCAGCGCGCCTGCTCCAGGTCATAGCGCACCAGGCGACAAGGTCGCCCCAGCACCTGGCTGAACCAGTGCGCGGCCTCGTCGCCGGCGTCCCAGGCCGGCACGCGGCTCTCCCACACCTGGACCTGGCGCTGGGGCCCTGCGGCGGGGACTGCCAGCGGCAGGCTCAGCTCCGGCTGCCCGGGGAAGCTCACGCGCAGCACGCCGTGCGTAATATCAATCCGCGGCTGCACCAGCACCATGTGCGCCACTTCGCGCTGGGTGATGAACTGCCCGTCGGGGTCCACCACCATCCAGGCCCGGTCCCATTCCAGGCCCGTCGGCAGCAACCGGGCCTCGGTGACCGAGATGCCGGCACACGATTTGATGGGAAAAACCCACAGCGCACCGATCGTGCCCGTGACGTCGGCTTGATCAAAACCAGAAGTATTCATGCGGCTATTGTCAGCCCAAGCACCCGACGCACACGTCACCGGCCTGTCAGCCGTCAGGAAAACCGTCCTGCCGCAAGACGCCCCCCAGCCCTCCTACAATCCCGTCCATGGCGCACACCTTTGACGTATGTATCCGCGGAGCCGGCATTGTCGGCCGCACCTTGGCCCTCCTGCTGGCGCGCGAACGCCTGCGCGTCGCGCTGGTGGCCCCCCAGCGCACGGAGGCCCCCCAGGCGGACGTGCGCGCCTATGCGCTCAACGCCAGCTCTAAACAATTGCTGGAGTCCCTGCGGACCTGGCCGGACGCCGCCCACGTGACCGCAGTCCGGCACATGGAAGTGCATGGCGACGTCGACGGCAGCGTGCATTTCGATGCACTGGCACAAGGGGTAGATGCCCTGGCCTGGATCGTGGATGTGCCGGCCCTGGAGCAGCGCCTGGCCGAAGCCGTGCGCTACCAACCCCAGATCGAGGTGGTCACAGCCCCCGTGGAGGCGCCGCTGACCGTCGTCTGCGAAGGGCGCGCCAGCCTGGCACGGGCCGAGTTTGGCGTCGACTTTGCCGTCACCCCCTACAGTCAGCATGCGATTGCCACCCGCCTGCGCTGTGAGCTGCCCCATGGGCAGGTGGCCCGCCAATGGTTCAGCCCCCAGGGGATCCTGGCCTTTTTGCCGCTGGACGGTGCGGATGGCCATTCCGTGGCCGTGGTGTGGTCGCTGGACCACAGCCAGGTCGGCCACTGGTTGGCCGCCGAGGCGGCCGACTTCAGCCAGGCCCTGGCGGACATCAGCCAGCACAGCCTGGGCCAGCTGGAGCTGCAAGGCCCCCGCATGGCCTGGCCTTTACAGCAGGCCATCGCCAAGCGCTGGTGCGGCGCCATGCCCGGCACGACCGAGGGACGCCATCCGCGCAGTTGGGCCTTGGCCGGCGATGCCGCGCACAACGTACACCCCCTGGCCGGCAGGGCGTGAACCTGGGTCTGGCCGATGCACAGGCCTTGGCCCGCATTCTGCGCACCCGTGACGCCTGGCGCAGCACGGGCGACCTGAAGCTGCTGCGCCGCTACGAGCGCGAACGCAAAGCCGGACTGGCCCCGCTGGGCGCGGCCATGGATGGCTTGCAGCAGCTCTTCACCCGTACCGAAGCCCCGCTGCAGACGCTGCGCAACTGGGGGCTGCGAAGCTTCGAGCGCAGCGGCCTGCTCAAAGACTGGACCGTCCGGCAAGCCATGGGGCTGGACCGCTGAGGCCGCAGCCCCAGCGCCAGGAACCTTTTGCGCCGCCGGCGCCCTAACCCCTCAGTTTTTATCTTTTCTTGGAACCGTTGCCATGAAACTGTTTGCCACTGCACTGCTGGCCACTGCGGCCTGGGGCTGCGCGATTGCCGCCCAGCCACAAGACCAAATCGCCAAGACCCTGGCCGAGCGCATTCCGCAGCTGCAGCAGGTGGATGAGATCAAGCCCACCCCGATGAAAGGGCTGTACGAGGTGCGCATCGGCACGGACATCTTCTACTCCAACGCCAGTGGCGACTACCTGATCCAGGGCGAGCTGATCGACACCCGGGCCCAGCGCAACCTGACGGAAGACCGCATCAACCAGCTCACGGCGATCGACTTCAAGAAGCTGCCACTGGCCGACGCCATCAAGATCGTGCGTGGCAACGGTGAGCGCCAACTGGCCGTGTTCGAAGACCCCAACTGCGGCTACTGCAAGCGCTTCGAGCGCGACCTGCAGAGCGTGGACAACGTGACCGTCCACCTGTTCCTCTACCCCATCCTCAGCCGCGACTCGGCCGAGAAGTCACGCAACATCTGGTGCGCCAAAAGCAGCGAGAAGGCCTGGCACGACCTGATGCTCAAGGACAAGACCCCGGCCGCGGCCAGCTGCGACATTGATGCCATCCAGCGCAACCTGGCCCTGGGCCGCAAGCACAAGATCACCGGCACCCCCACGCTGATCTTTGCCGACAACACCCGCGTGCCCGGCGCCATCCCGGCCAGCGAGGTGGAAAAATACCTCGCCACCGCCCACAAGAAATAAGCCACTCCTCCAGCAGCGGGCGCTCTGGCGCCTGCTGTATCCCCGCGGCATGACCGCCCAGGCATGCCGTTGGACTGCCCGGTCACCAACATGCCCCACACCACCGCCCCCGTTCACTACCGCGTCCAGTTGCATGACCTGCATGCCCACCTGTTCCGCGTCACCCTCACGATTGCGCAGCCCAGCGCCCGCCAGCGGGTGTCGCTGCCGGTCTGGATCCCCGGTAGCTACCTGGTGCGTGAATTCGCCAAGAACTTGCAGCAGCTGCGCGCGCGCCAGGGCGAGGAGTCCGTGGCTATGCACCAGCTCAGCAAGCACCAGTGGGAGGTGGACTGCGAGGCCGGTACCCCGCTGGAGCTGGAGTACGAAGTCAGCGCCTACGACACCTCGGTGCGCACAGCCTGGCTGGATGCGCGCCGTGGTTTCTTCAACGGCACCAGCCTGCTGCTGCGCGTGCATGACCAGGAAGCCCTGACACACCGCCTGCAGGTACTGGCCTCACCCGACGCGCCACACTGGCAACTGGCCACCGGCATGACCGCCGTGGCGGTAGACGAGCTGGGCTTTGGCACCTACGCGGCTGCCAACTACGACGAGCTGGTGGACTGTCCCGTCGAGATGGGGACTTTCTGGAGCGGCCACTTCAACGCCGGCGGCGTGCCCCATCGCTTTGTCGTGGCGGGAGCCCCGGCATCTTTCGATGGCGAGCGCCTGCTGGCCGACACCCAGAAGATTTGCGAGGCCGAAATTACCTTCTGGGGCACGGCCCCGCATGCCAGCTATGTGTTCATGCTGAATGTGACACACGACGGCTATGGCGGCCTGGAACACTGCAATTCCACCGCCCTGATCTGCAGCCGCCCCGACCTGCCACGCATCGGCGTGGACAAGGCCAGCGATGGCTATGTGCAGCTGCTGGGGCTGATCAGCCATGAATACTTCCACACCTGGAACGTCAAGCGCCTGCGCCCGGCCGAACTGGTGCCTTACAACTACGACCAGGAAAACTACACCCAACTGCTGTGGTTCTTCGAAGGCTTCACCAGCTACTACGATGACCTGCTGCTGCGCCGCGCTGGCCTGATCGACACCGCCACCTACCTAAAGCTGATCACCAAGACCCTGAACCAGGTGCAACAGACACCGGGCCGCCAGGTGCAAAGCGTGGCCGCCTCCAGCTTCGACGCCTGGGTGAAGTACTACCGCCAGGACGAGAACACGGCCAACGCCACGGTCAGCTACTACACCAAGGGCGCCCTGGTGGCCATGTGCCTGGACCTGAAACTGCGCCAGGAAGGCAGCACCACCCTGGATGACATCATGCGCGCCCTGTGGCTGCGCTGCCGGGGTGGCGCCATGACCGAAGCCGATGTGCTGGCCGTGCTGCAGGAGCGCACCGGCCGCAGTTGGCAGACCGAGCTGCAGGCCTGGGTGCACGGCACCGAAGACCTGCCCCTGCCCAGCCTGCTGGCGGCCCACGGAATCCAGCCGGACGCCGACAAGCCTGCACCAGCACAGGCCCTGGGCCTGCGCGTGCAGGAAACGCACAGCGTGCTGCTCAAGCAGGTCCTGCGCGGCGGACTGGCCGAGCAGGCCGGCATGATGGCGGGCGACGAGTGGTATGGCATCGAACTCGCCACCGCCAACGGCCCCCAGGCCTGGCGCCTGGCCAAACTGGAGGAACTGGATCTGTACGTGGCCCGCGGCACCGCGCAGATCAAGGCCCTGGTGGCCCGCGACCGCCAGTTGCTGCGCCTGCCGCTGCAGCTGCCCCCCGGCCACCACCACGGCGATTGCCAACTACAAGCTCAGCGTCACGGATGCCGCGGCCGTGGAGCGCTGGCTGGGCCACTGAAGGCTGCGGCTGCGAGCTTGGGTATAGTGGTGCGTGCCACACACATGACTATCAGGAGATAAACCTTGGCATACGAAATGATCGAGGTCCGCATCGAAGCGGACAAAGTGGGCATCATCACCCTCAACCGCCCCAAGCAGCTGAATGCCCTGAACGACCAGCTCATGAACGAGCTGGGCCAGGCCCTGCAGGCCTTCGATGCCGACGAGCGCATCGGCTGCATGATCATCACCGGCAGCGAGCGCGCCTTTGCCGCAGGGGCCGACATCGGCGCCATGGCCAAGTACAGCTTTGCCGATGCCTACAAGGGCGACTACATCACCCGCAACTGGGAAACCATCCGCAGCATCCGCAAGCCGGTGATCGCGGCCGTCAGCGGCTTTGCCCTGGGGGGTGGCTGCGAGCTGGCGATGATGTGCGACTTCATTATTGCCGCCGACAACGCCAAGTTCGGCCAACCCGAGATCAAGCTGGGCGTGATCCCCGGTGCCGGTGGCACACAGCGCCTGCCACGCGCCGTGGGCAAATCCAAGGCCATGGACATGGCCCTGACCGCCCGCATGATGGACGCCACCGAGGCCGAGCGCGCCGGCCTGGTCAGCCGCATCGTGCCTTTCGACAAGCTGATGGACGAAGCCCTGGGCGCAGCCCTCATCATCAGCGGCTTCTCGCAGATTGCCGTCATGGCCGCCAAGGAATCGGTCAACCGTGCCTTCGAAGGCAGCCTGAACGATGGCGTGATGTTCGAGCGCCGTCTGTTCCACGCACTGTTCGCCACCCAGGACCAAAAGGAAGGCATGGACGCCTTCGTGAACAAGCGTCCGGCCAACTTCGTCAACCTCTGAAAAACTTGATATATAATCGCGTTCTCTTGGTCGTATAGCTCAGTTGGTTAGAGCGCAGCATTCATAATGCTGATGTCGTAGGTTCAAGTCCCACTACGACCACCAGAGTTCGGTCGTATAGCTCAGTTGGTTAGAGCGCAGCATTCATAATGCTGATGTCGTAGGTTCAAGTCCCACTACGACCACCAAAATTCAAAACCCCGCAGTGTGCAAACGCTGCGGGGTTTTTGTTTGTTCCCACCGGGCCGCCGCTATTTCACGGTGCCGCCATCGAGCTTGTGCTTTTCGCCATCGCCCTGGGCATTGGTGATGCCCGCCGCCATACCGGCCGCCGGGGTCACACCGCCTTGCTGCGCTCCGGGCTCGGCCGTGCTGGCCTGGGGCTGCACCACCGGCTGCGCCGCCGCCATCGCCGGCAAGGGAACGGCAGGTGGCAAGGGCTCCCGGATATCGACCTTGGCGGGCGGCAGCACATCGTGCGCGCGCAGGTAGTCGCTGGAGCCGAACAAGGGCTTGTCGGGGGGTGGCTGGTCAAACCGTGCCGCCTGCCCCATGGGGAAAGTATCGGCCCGCATCTGGGGGCCGGACTGGTCGCACCCGGCCAGCAGGGCCAGGGCCGTGACTGCGGCGGCAGCGGTGGCGTGCAAGCGCAGTTCTCGGGTCATGGACATGGCGAATTCCTCCTTGGAGGACCGAGGATCACCGCAATCGACGCGACTGTCTGTCAGGCAACACCCCAAATCGGGCACACGCCCTCAGGCAAAAATGCTGCGTGCCTCGGTGAAGCGCTTGGCGAAGTAGGGATTGTCCATGCGCACACGCTGGACGGTGCCGCCCTTGGACGGGGCGTGCACGAACTGGCCGTTGCCCACAAAAATGCCCATGTGGGAGTACGGACCACCCAGGGTGTTGAAGAACACAAAGTCGCCTCGCTGCAGACCGCGCTCACGCACCGGCGCGCTGGACTGCGCCCACTGCGAGGTGGTGCGCGGCAGGCGGCCGGTATGAATGCCCTGCACAGCCCACTGGATCAGGCCGCTGCAGTCGAAGCCGCCTTCCGGCGAGTTGCCGCCATAGGTGTAGGGCGTATTCACCACCAGCATGGTGCGTGCCAGCAGGGCCTCGCGCAGCTCTGCCTGCAATTGCAGGGCATCGCCACCGGTCGCACCACCGCTGCGCGTGCCCGCAGCCGAGCGCCGGTCCGCCGGAGGTTGCACGGGGGCACTGGAGCACCCGGCCAGCACCGCGGCCATGCCCGCCAGCAGCCAAGTGCGGCGCGTGCTCAGGCGCGGCGAAGGAGAAAAAGGCCATGCTTGCATGCCGCGCATTATGGGCAAGTTGCCGACAAAAGTAAAAAGCAGAGCTATCTGCGCTGATCCTGCAAGCGTTACCGAGCGTTTTGGCCTGGGAAGCCTTGGATCCAGTGCGCTGACAGCTCTCATTTTCCAAGACGGTAAGGCCCAGAAACACCGGACGACCCATCACTGCAAGCCCGCAATGCGATGCTGACCCCGCAGTGCCTGACTCTCTGTCCATTGCGGCACACCACAGACAGCAAAAAGCCGCATGGCCCGGAGGCAATGCGGCTCGGAGGTCGCACGAGACCGAGGGAATCAGAACGGCAGCTTGGGCATGCCGCCACCGCCCATCATGCCTTTCATGGCCTTCATGCCGCCCATGCGCTTCATCATCTTCATCAGGCCGCCGCCCTTCATCTTCTTCATCATGGTCTGCATCTGCTCGAATTCCTTGAGCAGGCGGTTCACGTCCTGCACCTGCACACCTGCACCATCGGCAATGCGCTTCTTGCGCGTGGCCTTGATCAGGGCCGGGTGCTTGCGTTCCTTGAGCGTCATCGAGCAGATGATGCCTTCCTTGCGCTTGATTTCGCGCTCGGCCTTGTCCATGTCGACCTGACCGGCCTTGGCCGTCAGCTCGGAGGGCAGCTTGTCCATCAGCTGCGACAGGCCGCCCATCTGCTTCATCTGCTGCAGCTGCGCCAGGAAGTCGTTCAGATCGAAGCCATCTCCGCTTTTCAGCTTCTCGGCCATCTTCTGCGCGGCATCCATGTCCACGCCCTTGGTGACCTGCTCGACCAGGGCCACGATGTCGCCCATGCCCAGCACGCGCTGCGCGTGGCGCTGGGCGTCGAACACCTCCAGGCCGTCGATCTTTTCGGACACACCGGCAAACTTGATGGGCGCACCGGTGATCTGGCGCACCGACAGCGCCGCACCGCCGCGCGAGTCACCGTCGAGTTTGGTCAGCACGATGCCGGTCAGCGGCAGCGCTTCCTTGAAGGCCTTGGCAGTGTTGATCGCGTCCTGGCCCTGCATGGCATCGACCACGAACAGGGTCTCCACCGGATTCAGGGTGGCGTGCAGGTCCTTGATTTCGGCCATCAACAGCTCGTCGATGGCCAGGCGGCCGGCCGTGTCGACCAGCAGCACGTCGAAATAATGCTTCTTGGCGTAGTCCAGCGCTGCCACGGCAATGTCGTGGGGCTTTTGGTCGGGGGTCGAGGGGAACCACTCGGCACCGGCCTGGGCCGTGACTGTCTTGAGCTGCTCGATGGCCGCGGGGCGGTACACGTCGCCCGACACGGTCAGCACCTTCTTCTTGCGCTTTTCGATCAGGTGCTTGGCCAGCTTGGCGGTGGTGGTGGTCTTGCCTGCGCCCTGCAGACCGGCCATCAGGATGATGGCGGGCGGCTGGGCGTTCAGGTTGATGTCGGCCACGCCTTCGCCCATGGTGGCGGCCAGCTCGGCATTCACGATGCCGACCAGCGCCTGCCCGGGCTTCAGGCTGCCCAACACCTCCTGGCCCAGGGCCTTGTCCTTGACGCGGGCAATGAAGTCGCGCACCACGGGCAAGGCCACGTCCGCCTCCAGCAAGGCCATGCGCACTTCGCGCAGCATGTCTTGCACATTGGATTCGGTGATGCGGGCTTGGCCACGCATTTCCTTGACGAGGCGCGAGAGTTTGTCGGTGAGTGCGGATGCCATAAGCAGGAATGTCCGAAGAGAGAAAGCAGCGCCGCATGCGGCTGGGCCAACGGGGCCTGGCGCCTTGGGCAGGGGGCGGTGCGCTGGCAACCCGCCCGTGCCGCCCGCCGCGGGCAGCCCTGTACAAATGAGGGATCCATTCTACCCGTTGACCACAGGACCTGCCCTGGGTCGGCCACCGCCCGGGCCGGGCCTGCCAGCCGCGGCCGCAGCAAGCACTGACACGGCGCAAGAATGGCCTGCTGCGGCGGCTCCCGCCGGCAAAACGGGCCGCTATGATTGCGAGCATGGAGTCATCCACCCACTTTTTCACTGCCAGCCCCCCCTGGGTCATGGCCTTGGCCGCGGCGGCGATTGCCGCCTACCTGGTGCCGGCCCTGGGCGCGCGCCGCCTGGCCGACGGCCCCACGCGCCTGGCCATGCGTGCCGCCTGGGTGCTGCACTTGCTGACCGTGGCCGCCGGCCTGATGACCTCGCCGGCGCGCTTTGGCTTCGCGCCGGCACTGTCCATGACCGCCTGGCTGATGCTGACCGTGTACGCCATCGAGCAGCAGCTCTACCCCAAGCTGCGCGCCGTCGGGGTGCTGTCCGTGCTGGGCGCCCTGGCCGTGCTGCTGGCCCAGATCTTTCCCGGCAAGCCGATGGCGGTCCACGCCTCGGCCTGGCTGCCCCTGCACCTGGCGCTGGGGATTGCCTCGTACGGGCTGTCCGCGGCCGCCGTGGTCCACGCCGGACTGATGTCGCGCGCCGAGCGCCGCATGCGCAGCGCCAGCAACGACGAAAGCGGCATGCCGCTGCTGATGCTGGAGCGATTGACCTTCCGCTTTGTCGCAGCCGGCTTTGTGCTGCTCAGCGCCACGCTGCTGGCCGGCCTGCTGTTTGGCGAATCCCTCTACGGCCGCGCCTGGGTGTGGGACCACAAGACCATCTTCTCCCTGCTGGCCTGGATGGCGTTCGCCCTGCTGCTGGTGGGCCGTTCACGGTTTGGCTGGCGCGGTCGCCACGCCGTGCACCTGATCTACGCAGGTGCCGCCTTGCTGCTGCTGGCCTATGCCGGCTCGCGTTTTGTTTTGGAAGTCGTCATGCTGGGGCATGGATCATGAAATACCTTCTGGTTGCCGTGGTGCTGATCATCGCGATTGGCATCTGGCGCAATAACCGCCGCAAAGCGGCTGCGCCGCCCCCTGCCCGCCCCAAGCCCCACCACGCCACGGAAGACATGGTCACCTGTGCGCACTGCGGACTGCACCTGCCCGCCAGCGATGCGTTGGTCGGTCCGGACCGCAGCCTGCATTACTGCAGCACCGAGCACCGCCACCTCGGCCCGCGCTAACCCCCACCCGCCAGGCATCCCTTGGCCAGCCCCCACACCCTTCCGCTGCAAAGTGCACGCCGGCTCTGGCAGGCCTTCCTGTCGGCCCGGGTGCTGGTGGCCACGCTGCTGATCGCCCTGCTGGCGATGCAGACCTGGACCTCGACCGGCATGCCGCCCAGCATGCCCTGGTCCTGGGCACTGTCGACGGGCTATCTGGTCGTGGCCCTGGTCGGCTGGGTGCTACTGCACCACAAGCCACCGGCCGCCCACTGGCGCTGGCCCTGGCTGTTGCTGCTGGTGGCAGACATCGTGACCATCTGCCTGCTGCAGGAAATGCAGACCGGCAGGATGTATTACACGCCGCTGCTGGCACTGCCCATCCTCACGGTGTCCGTGCTGGGGCCCATGCGCATGGCCCTGGCCACGACCGCCAGCATCACCTTGCTGCTGCTGGGCGCCAACATCCTCAGCGCCTGGCAGGGCGGCAACTTCAGCAGCGACGGCTACATGCAGACCGCCTTGGTCTGCGCAGGTTTTTTGCCGTGGCCTATCTGACACGCCAGCTGTCACTGCGCCTGGCCTACCAGGAACGCCAGGCCCGCCAAAGCCGCCAGGCGGCCCGCACGCACGCCCAGGTCAACAGCCTGATCATTGCCAACCTGAGCGAGGGCGTGCTGGTGGTCGATGCCGAGCAGCAGGTGCGCCTGGCCAATCCGGCTGCCTGCGAGCTGCTGGGGCTGCCACCGCCGCTGGCCCTGCACAACCTGCACGACATGGCGCTGTGGCAACCGCTGCGCGACATGGTCGCCCACACCTACGCCAGCGGTCAGGCCCAGAGCCAGCACGTGCACCTGCTGGCCGAAGGGGAGCGCCCGGTGGGCCTGTATGTGCGCACCTGGCTGACCACCAGCCTGGAGCCGGAAGTGCTGGCGGCAGAGGCCGAGCACGACGGCGCCGGGGAAAGCCTGCTGGCCCCCCATCTGTGGCTGTGCGTGATTTTCCTGAACGACCTGCGGCTGGTCGAGGCGCGCATTCGCACCGAAAAAATGGCCGCCATGGGCCGCATGTCCGCCGCCGTGGCCCATGAAATCCGCAATCCCCTGGCCGCCATCCTACAGGCCAATGCCCTGCTGGCAGAAGACCTGGACCAGCCTGCCCAGCAGCGCTTGAGCCGCATGGTGGAACAGAACGCCCAGCGTCTGGCGCGGATCGCCGAAGACGTGCTGGACATTGCCCGCGTGCAACAGCAGATCCAGCATGCCGACTCGCGCACCCTGACCCTGGACGCGGAGCTGTCCACCATCTGGCACGAATGGCAGCAGCAGGATGCCCCCCAGCGCCAGGGGGTGTTCGTGCCCGGTTGCGGCCAGGCGCAGATCGCATTCGACAGCGAACACCTGCGCCGCGTGGCCATCAACCTGCTGGACAATGCGGCGCGCCACCGCGCCAGCCTGCTGGCCGATGGCCTGCAGCTGCACACTGGCGGCGGCCAGGGCGAGCCCTTCTGGATGCAGGTCTGGAGCGAAGGCCCGCCGGTGGAAGCCTCGGTCGAGAAACACCTGTTCGAGCCCTTCTTCTCCTCGCAAAGCCGCTCCACCGGACTGGGCCTCTACATCTGCCGCGAGCTGTGCCAGCGCCACGGCGGCAGCATCAGCTATGCCCGTGCCGAGCGCCCCACGGCGCGCGGCCCGCAGCCGGGCAATGCCTTCACCGTGCACTTTCGCGGGCAACAGCGCCTGCCGGACACGGCTTCCCTGTTCGATCCAATTGTGGTTTGATCGCCGCCATGGTCACTTCCTTCGCCACCATCCTTGTCGTTGACGACGAACCCGATCTGCGCACACTGTATGAGCTCACACTGCTGCGCGAGGGCTACCGTGTCGAAACGGCCGGCACCCTGGCCGAGGCCCGCGCGCAGTTGCAGCTGTGCCGCTTTGACGTGCTGATCACCGACATGCGCCTGCCCGATGGCAGCGGCATGGAGCTGCTGCGCGAGCTGCGCGACCAGCGCCGCCGCGAGCGCACCATCGTCATGACCGCCTACGGCTCGGCAGAGAACGCGGTGGAGGCCCTGCGCTGCGGCGCCTTCGATTACCTGACCAAGCCCGTGGACCTCAAGCAGTTCCGCACCGTGGTCGCCTCGGCAGTACAGGGCGAAGGCAGCCCGGCGTCCGGACTGGCGGCCGTTGCCCACAGCAAGACCGCTGACATCCTCAGCGCCTCGACGGCGCTGGAGCGCCTGGTGGGCGAATCACACGCCATGCGCCAGGTCAAGCAGCGCATCCAGAAAGTGGCGCAAAGCATGGCCCCGGTGCTCATCACCGGGGAGTCCGGCACCGGCAAGGAATTGGTGGCCCGCGCCCTGCACGCCTGCAGCCACCGCGCCCAGGCGCCCTGGGTGGCGGTGAACTGCGGTGCCATCCCCGAGCACCTGCTGGAAGCCGAGTTCTTCGGCGCGCGCAAAGGTGCCTACACCGGTGCCACGGCCGACCGCACCGGCTTCTTTGCCGCAGCCCGCGGCGGCACCCTGTTTCTGGACGAGATTGGCGAGCTGCCGCTGTCCATGCAGGCCAAGCTGCTGCGCGCCATCCAGGAGCGCAGCGTGCGCGCGCTGGGCACCACCCAGGAAGAACCGGTCGATGTGCGCATCGTCAGTGCCACCCACCGTGATTTGGCGGCGGCCGTGCAAAGCGGTGAATTCCGCCAGGACCTGTACTACCGCCTCAACGTCATCGACATTCCCCTGCCTCCGCTGCGCGAACGCCGGGAGGACCTGCCGGCCCTGTGCCGCGCCTTGCTGCAGCGCATTGCCGGCGAGGGCGCCCAGCCGGCGATGCTGTCGCCCCAGTTGATGGAGCAACTGCAGGGCCTGCCGCTGCTGGGGAATGTGCGCGAGCTGGAAAACCTGCTGCACCGGGCCCTGGCGCTGGGCGAGGAGCTGGCGATGGACGGCGTGCCCACCGACAGCCCCTGCGCCCAGGACACCAGCGCCGCCAGCATGCTGGTGGCGCCGGACGAACTGCCGCACGACCTGCAAGCCTGGCTGGACCAGCAGGAGCGCCACATCCTGACCCGCGCGCTGCACGCCTGCGGCTACAACCGCACGGCCGCGGCCGCGCGCCTGGGCATCAGCCTGCGGCAGATGCGCTACCGGATTGAACGCTTGAACATCCCCGTGTGCCCGGAAGAGCCGCTGGCGGTCAGCGACAATCCGCTGCATGACGCGCTGCACTGACCCCCATCCCCCCCGCTGGCAACAAGGCTGGCTGAGCACCGCACGGCAGCTGCCTTCGCCCAACTTCGGCCCCCGCCCCGTGGGCATGCCCGTGGACCTGGTGGTGGTGCATTCCATCAGCCTGCCACCCGGGCAGTACGGCACAGGCTGCGTGCAGCAGCTGTTCACCAACCAGCTGGACTGGGAGGCCCACCCCTACTTCCAGGGCATCCGCGGCCTGGAGGTGTCGGCCCATTTCTTCATCGAGCGTGACGGCACGCTGTGGCAGTTTGTCAGCACCGAGGACCGCGCCTGGCACGCCGGCCAGTCGCAATGGTGCGAACGCCGCAATTGCAACGACTTCTCCATCGGCATCGAACTGGAAGGCCTGGAAGGCCAGACCTTCGAGCCCCCCCAGTACCACGCCCTGGCACAGCTGTGCCAGGCGCTGGCGGCCCACCACCCCATCCGCCACATCGCCGGCCACGAGCACATTGCCCCCGGGCGCAAGCAGGACCCCGGCCCCGGCTTCGACTGGCCGCGCCTGCAGGCCGCCCTGCCGCAACTGGGCGTGGATTACCCGGCAGCGATTCAAAATGCATAGCTGCTCGCACAGATTCAACAAGGGTTTCAATGCCCAAAGCATTGAAAACCTCCTGCCCTGCTGCGCGGCCCGCTCCTCTTTCAGACAGCACCCCGGCGCCAGCGCCGCTCTGGCAAGGCCGGTGCTGATGTGCGTCACAAACACTAGATTTAGTGCAAATCACCCCATCAGCACCCATACCTAGCGCCTCAAAACCTTCTTGGGCCATGGGTTATCAACAAATTCTTACAACTTTTCACCCCTGACGCCACAAGGCCTGCGCACGGGCCATGGGCCCGCAAGCCGCATGCAGCCTGGCTTTGCGGGCGCAGGGCCACGGCGCCCGCCGGCCGCGCGCCTGTCAACACGGGCCACACCCAGGTGCTGCCAGCCCA
Organism: Comamonas sp. GCA5; assembly: GCF_036541385.1. Taxonomy (NCBI): domain Bacteria; kingdom Pseudomonadati; phylum Pseudomonadota; class Betaproteobacteria; order Burkholderiales; family Comamonadaceae; genus Comamonas; species Comamonas sp. GCA5. The sequence continues at coordinate 17,152 of NZ_JAZHFR010000061.1, forward strand.
CAACGCAGATTTCGTCACGCTGGCGAAATACACTACCCCTAGTGTCATTGAAATCACATGACGCTACAGGTAGCGCACATTTTTTGTGCAGCACCTCCCTATTCCGGCGCACCGCACGCCCCCTTCCATCCTCCAGAGGCCCTCATGCAGCACGCTATGAACAGCTCCCACACCGACCTTGCCACGCACGGCGCCCCCACGCCCGGGGCCAGCAGCGTTCCGGCGGTCCTGGACCAATACCAGATCATTCGCCGCAGCGGCGACGTCGTGCCCTTCGCGCCGCAGAAGATTGCCATCGCCTTGACCAAGGCCTTCCTGGCCGTGCGCGGCCCCCAGGGCGCCGCCTCGGTCAGCATCCGTGAAACCGTCGAAGCGCTGACCAACGGCGTCGTGCGCGCGCTGCTGCGCTCGCGCCCCGAGGGCGGCACCTTCCACATCGAGGACGTGCAGGACCACGTCGAGCTGGCCCTGATGCGCGGCGGCCACCAGGACGTGGCCCGTGCCTATGTGCTGTACCGCGAAGCCCGCAACCAGGAACGTGCCGCCGCCAAGAAAAAGGCCGCCGAAGACGCTGCGGCCGCCGCCGCGCCCCAGCCCAGCCTGCACGTGACCGACCACGGCCAGCGCATCCCGCTGGACCAGGCCCGCCTGGAGGCGCTGATCACGGCCGCCTGCCACGACCTGAACGCCGACATCAGCCCCGCGCCCATCGTGGCCGAGACCCTGCGCAACCTGTACGACGGTGTGCCCCTGGCCGAGGTCTACAAGGCCGCCATCCTGGCCGCCCGCACACTGATCGAGCGCGACCCCGACTACACCTACGTCACCGCACGCCTGCTGCTGCACACCATCGTGCGCGAGGTGCTGGGCCGCGACGTGCAGCCGGCCGACATGGACGCGGCCTACGCCGAGAATTTCCCCACCTTCATCGCCAAGGGCGTGGAGCACGAACTACTGAACCCCGAGCTGCTCCAATTCGACCTGCCCCGCCTGGGTGCGGCCCTGAAGGCCGAGCGCGACCAACAGTTCGACTACCTGGGCCTGCAGACCCTGTACGACCGCTACTTCCTGCACGTGCGCAAGACCCGCATCGAGCTGCCCCAGTCCTTCTTCATGCGCGTGGCAATGGGGCTGGCGCTGAACGAGGACGACCGCAACGCCCGCGCCATCGAGTTCTATGAGCTGCTGAGCTCCTTCGACTTCATGTCGTCCACGCCCACGCTGTTCAACAGCGGCACGCAGCGCTCGCAGCTGTCCAGCTGCTACCTGACCACCGTCGCCGACGACCTGGGCGCATCTACGACGCCATCAAGGAAAACGCCCTGCTGTCCAAGTTTGCCGGCGGCCTGGGCAACGACTGGACCCCCGTGCGCGCCCTGGGCGCCCGCATCAAGGGCACGAACGGCGAATCGCAGGGCGTGGTGCCCTTCCTGAAGGTGGTCAACGACACGGCCGTGGCCGTGAACCAGGGCGGCAAGCGCAAGGGCGCCGTCTGCGCCTACCTGGAAACCTGGCACCTGGACATCGAAGAGTTTGTCGAGCTGCGCAAGAACACCGGCGACGACCGCCGCCGCACGCACGACATGAACACGGCCAACTGGATCCCCGACCTGTTCATGCAGCGCGTGATGGAAAAGGGCCAGTGGACGCTGTTCAGCCCTTCCGACGTGCCCGACCTGCACGACCTGTACGGCCAGGCCTTTGCCAAGGCGTACACCGCCTATGAAGCCCAGGCCGATGCGGGCGAGCTCAAGCTCTTCAAGCGCGTGCCCGCCGTGGACCTGTGGCGCAAGATGCTGTCCATGCTGTTCGAGACCGGCCACCCCTGGATCACGTTCAAGGACCCTTGCAACATCCGCTCGCCCCAGCAGCACGTGGGCGTGGTGCACTCGTCCAACCTGTGCACCGAAATCACGCTGAACACCAGCGCGACCGAGACCGCCGTGTGCAACCTGGGCTCGGTCAACCTGGCCCAGCACATTCGCGATGGCCAGCTGGATCACGACAAGCTGCGCAAGACCGTGCGCACCGCCATGCGCATGCTGGACAACGTGATCGACATCAACTACTACGCCGTGGACAAGGCGCGCGACTCCAACCTGCGCCACCGCCCCGTGGGCCTGGGCCTGATGGGCTTCCAGGATGCGCTGTACGCCATGCGCACGCCGTATGCCAGCGACGCAGCGGTGGAGTTCGCCGATGCGTCCATGGAAGCCATCTGCTACTACGCCTACTGGGCCTCGACCGAGTTGGCCAAGGAACGTGGCACCTACTCCAGCTACCAAGGTTCGCTGTGGTCCAAGGGCATCCTGCCGCTGGACTCGCTGAACCTGCTGGAGCAGGCGCGCGGCGGCTACGTCGATGTGGACCGCAGCACCCGCCTGGACTGGGAGGCGCTGCGCGCCAAGATCGCCCAAGATGGCATGCGCAACAGCAACTGCGTGGCGATTGCGCCCACGGCCACCATCTCCAACATCGTCGGCGTTGATGCCTCGATCGAGCCCTCGTTTGGCAACCTGTCGGTCAAGTCCAACCTGTCGGGCGAGTTCACCATCATCAACCAGTACCTGGTGCGTGACCTGAAGCAGCTGGGCCTGTGGGACAGCGTGATGGTCATGGACCTGAAGCACTTCGACGGCTCGCTGCGTGCCATCGACCGCGTACCGCAGGACCTCAAGCAGCTGTACGCCACGGCCTTCGAGGTGGAGCCCACCTGGCTGGTGGAGGCCGCCGCGCGCCGCCAGAAGTGGATCGACCAGGCCCAGAGCCTGAACATCTACATGGCCGGTGCCTCGGGCAAGAAGCTGCACGACACCTACATACTGGCCTGGCTGCGCGGTCTGAAAACCACCTACTACCTGCGCACCACCAGCGCCACGGCGGCCGAGAAGTCGACCATCCAGAGCCGCGCACTGAACGCCGTCTCGCCCGCCGCGGTCGAGACCTCCAGCGCCCTGGACCGCGCCGCCGCCGCCGCACGGGCCAGCACCGGGGCTCCGGCCACGGACGTCAAGTTCTGCGCCATCGACGACCCGGGCTGCGAGGCCTGCCAGTAAGTTCATCTCTCGGTTAGCTAAGGGGGTACGGCTGTCGAGGCAGCCGTACCGAAAGTAGAGAAGACCGAACTTACAGATGACGAAAAAATCAACAACAAAGAATTCGCGGAAACGCGCAGCCCCCCACAAAAAAAGCACTCGCTCATTGATTAGGGAAGCCGCAGCAACGGCTTTAGTTTTGATTACCTCACCGCTGCTAGCTGTTGTTGTCGAGAAGGTTGCAAGCGCTGTTCCAGCACAACCTACTCTCATTTCTGCCAGCGAGACTTCTTGCATTGCAGTGATCTGCAATATGCAAGCAAATGCAAAGTAACTTGGAGATCACATGCTGACTTTTGATGACGAGATTTCGTCCACCACCAGCCCCAGCCACACCGCATCGGCCAGCACGCACCAGCGTGTGAATGCCGCCGACAAGCGCATCATCAACGCCAAGACCGACGTCAACCAGCTGGTGCCCTTCAAGTACAAATGGGCCTGGGAGAAATACCTCGCCACCTGCGCCAACCACTGGATGCCGCAGGAGGTGAACATGACGCGCGACATCGCGCTGTGGAAGGACCCGAACGGCCTGACCGACGACGAACGCCGCATCGTCAAGCGCAACCTGGGCTTCTTCACCACGGCCGACTCGTTGGCTGCCAACAACATCGTCCTAGGGACTTACCGCCATATCACGGCGCCCGAGTGCCGCCAGTTCCTGCTGCGCCAGGCCTTCGAGGAAGCCATCCACACGCATGCCTACCAGTACATCGTGGAGTCGATCGGCCTGGACGAAGGCGAGATCTTCAACGCCTACAACGAGATCCCGTCGATCCGCCACAAAGACGAGTTCCTGATCCCCTTCATCGAAGCGATCATGGACCCCCACTTCCACACCGGCACCCCTGAAACCGACCAGACCCTGCTGAAGTCGCTGATCGTTTTTGCCTGCCTGATGGAGGGCCTGTTCTTCTACGTCGGCTTCACGCAGATCCTAGCCCTGGGCCGCCAGAACAAGATGGTCGGCGCGGCCGAGCAGTACCAGTACATCCTGCGCGACGAGTCCATGCACTGCAACTTCGGTATCGACCTGATCAACCAGCTGAAGCTCGAGAACCCGCACCTGTGGACGGCCGAATTCAAGGAAGAAATCAACGCCCTGTTCCGCAAGGCCGTGGACCTGGAATATGCCTATGCCGAGGACACCATGCCGCGCGGCGTGCTGGGCATGAACGCCTCGATGTTCAAGGGCTACCTGCGCTACATCGCCAACCGCCGCGCCACACAAATCGGCCTCGAAGAGCTGTTCCCCGGCGAAGAAAATCCGTTCCCCTGGATGAGCGAAATGATCGATCTGAAGAAGGAACGTAACTTCTTTGAGACACGCGTGATCGAATACCAAACCGGTGGCGCACTTTCTTGGGATTAAGACGCGATAAAGCCTCGCAAACTCACGCAAGGGAATTCATAATGCGCCCCATGCCATCACAATTATTTCTACAGGTGATGGCATGGGGCGTTTGTGTGTCCATGCGGCGAAACACTCCACGTCGCAATGGCTGGTGAGTCGCTCTTTTTCCAAGCGATCACGCAAATGCTGTGTGCAAATTGATGAAGGAGAAAACGATGGCAACTGCAAAAAAACCGGCTGAGAAAAAGGCCACCACCGCAACCAAGACCGAAGCGCCCAAGAAGGCCGTAACCAAGGCTGCCGCACCTGCCAAGAAGGCTGCTGCGCCTGCTGCCAAGAAGGCCGCTGCACCTGCTGCCAAGAAGGCCGCTGCACCTGCTGCTAAGAAGGCCGCGGCTCCTGCTGCCAAGAAGGCTGCGGCTCCTGCTGCCAAGAAGGC
>NZ_JAZHFR010000062.1:0-21974 GCF_036541385.1 Comamonas sp. GCA5
TTGACCCTATCGTCTAGAGGCCTAGGACATCACCCTTTCACGGTGAGTACCGGGGTTCGAATCCCCGTAGGGTCGCCAAGTTTGAAGCGCTGGTAGCTATCTAAAAAATAGCAAAGCTTCCTGCCAGGAGTGGTAGTTCAGTTGGTTAGAATACCGGCCTGTCACGCCGGGGGTCGCGGGTTCGAGTCCCGTCCACTCCGCCATTTGCAGTCAGTCGCTTGATTAAAAAAGCGCCTTTTTACTAAAGGCGCTTTTTTAATCGGTAACGATTCCAGGTTTTGACCCTATCGTCTAGAGGCCTAGGACATCACCCTTTCACGGTGAGTACCGGGGTTCGAATCCCCGTAGGGTCGCCAAGTTTGAAGCACTTGATGTTGCTAAAAAGCAGTCGCAAAGCTTCCTGCCAGGAGTGGTAGTTCAGTTGGTTAGAATACCGGCCTGTCACGCCGGGGGTCGCGGGTTCGAGTCCCGTCCACTCCGCCATATAAATACCAAAGCCGCATTTATTTCGATAAATGCGGCTTTTTGCTTTGTAGCTGAGATGCCGATTTTTGTGCAACCCAAACCTCATTCAAGAGGCTTTGGGGTTGTCGCTTTGCGCCGATTAGCGTGGAGCCAGGCGAATCGCGCCGTCCAGGCGAATCACTTCGCCATTGAGCATGTCGTTTTCAATGATGTGTTTCACCAACTTGGCGTAGTCTTGCGGGGTGCCTAGGCGGCTGGGGAAGGGGACGCCTGCAGCCAGGGCATCCTGGACTTCCTGGGGCATGCCGAACAGCATGGGGGTGCCAAAAATGCCCGGGGCAATCGTCATGTTGCGGATGCCGCTGCGTGCCAGATCGCGTGCAATCGGCAGGGTCATGCCGACCACACCGCCTTTGGAAGCCGCGTACGCCGCTTGGCCGATCTGTCCGTCATAGGCGGCCACGCTGGCGGTCGAGATCAGCACGCCGCGCTCGCCCGTGGCTTCGGGTTCATTCTGGCTCATGGCCTCTGCAGCCAGGCGGATCATGTTGAAGCTACCCACCAGATTCACCGTGATCACCTTCTGGTACAGCGCCAGGCTGTGAGCGCCGTGCTTGCCCACAGTCTTTTCGGCGGGAGCAATCCCTGCACAGTTCACCAGACCCATCAGCTTGCCCAGTGCGGTCGCTTGCTGTACCACCGCCAGGCCATCGGCCTCGCTGCTGACGTCGCAGCGCACGAAGCGGCCGTTGATCTCTGCCGCGACGGCCTGACCCTTGTCGGCCTGCATATCGGCCACCACCACCTTGGCGTCATGGGTGGCCAGCATGCGTGCTGTGCCTTCGCCCAAGCCGGACGCGCCCCCCGTGACGATGAAGACCTTGCCTTGGATGTCCATGTGTGCTCCTTATATTTCGTTGACGTAAACGTCAATTATGAGAGCGGTGACAGCGAAATACCAGCACCCAAGGTGCGTGGAGGGACATCGGTCGCGATGCGCAAATGCAGGGGTAAAAAAAGCCCGGTCAAAAACCGGGCTTGAAGGGATCCAAGAAACGGGGGTTTCGAGAGGATCCAAGGAGACAACTGGGGACCTGAAGAACAGGTCAATGTGTGTATTTTAGGGTAAACCCTAGACTTTGTCTAGATGATGGATCAAAGTCTTTGTAAATCAGCTTTTGCGGCTGCTGGTCGCAGCGGCCTGCGTGGCCGAAGCGGCGGTGGCGGACACGGCCTTCAGGTTGGCTTCGGCCAGATCGGAGGCTTGCTTGACCGCTTTTTGCACGCTTTCGAAGGCGTTGTTGGCGGCAGACACGGCGCTCTTCATCACGGCCACGGCGGTTTCGGAGCCGGCGGGGGCGTTCTTGGCGGTGGATTCCACCAGGTTGTTGAAGCCTTGTTGGAACTCGCCGGCCTTGGCTTCCAGCGTCTTGCTCAGCTCGGTGCTGGTGCTGGTGGCGATGTTGTACAGGTGGCGGTTGTAGGCCGCGGTCTTTTCGGCCAGGGGCTGGAACAGGCTGCTTTGCAGCGCCAGCAGCTCTTGGGCGTCCTTGACGTTCAGCAGGGCCTGGGTGTGGTTGGCGGCTTCGGTCAGGGCGGCGCGCGAAGCGGCCACGTTCAGTTCCACAATCTTTTCCACGCCTTCGAAGGCTTTGGTGGTCAGGCCGAACAGGGTTTCCAGATTGGCCTTGTGGGTCGCGATGAGTTGTTCAGGTGTGAGTGCCATGGTGATCTCCTTACTGATGAAAAGGGGGAGTGCAGCTGCACCTGAAACTTCAAACTCTATGTTGCAGCGCAGCATGGATGTATTTTTAAGCAAGCTTCACATTGGTGCAAGCACTTTTTTGTGCAATGCAGCAAAAAAATGTATGAACGGCCACCTTTCCTGTAACTGGCTGTTTTTCTGGGTGTTTACCCGAGGTTGTCACCTCCAGGGCGGCTGCCGGGGCCGGGCGTTTGCACAATCACGGTCTATGACCAGCAAGCCCCAACTCCCTCGGCCCGCGCCTTTGCCCCGCACGGCGTTCCGGGTCTTTCGCGACATCCCCACCCGGTGGTCGGACAACGACGTGTACGGCCATGTCAACAACGTGGTGTATTACAGCTGGTTCGATACCGCCGTGAACGCCTACCTCATCGAGCAGGGGGCGCTGGACATCCACCACGGCAGCACAATCGGCTTGGTGATTGAGACCCAGTGCAACTACTTTGCCCCGCTGGCTTTTCCGCAGACCGTGCAAGCCGGGCTGCGTGTCAGCCAGCTGGGCAACAGCAGCGTGCGCTATGAAATCGGTCTTTTCGCCCAGAGGGAGGAGATGGCCGCGGCCGTGGGGCATTTTGTGCATGTGTATGTGGACAAGGCCTCGCGGCGGCCTTGCGCCTTGCCTGCCGTCTTGCGCGCCGCCCTGGAGCCGCTGGCCGCCTAGGCGTTGCCAGCATCCTTGAATTCGATAGCAGTCTGCGCCTGTGCATCAAGGGCAAGGGTGGGTTTTGGTGCAGATGTTCTGCCGCAGCCAGGCCAGGGATTGGCCTACACTGTGGCTTTCGCCCTTGCGCCGCACGCCATGATCATCACCAGTCTGCTTGATACCGACCTGTATAAGTTCACCATGATGCAGGCGGTGCTGCACCAGTTTCCCGGCGCCCAGGTGGAGTACAAGTTCAAGTGCCGCAATCCCGGGGTGCAGCTGGCGCCTTATGTGCAGGAAATCCGGGACGAAATCCGGGCCTTGTGCCAGCTGCGCTTCCAGGATGCCGAGCTGGCCTACCTGCGCTCGCTGCGCTTCATCAAGAGCGACTTTGTCGACTTCCTCAGCCTGTTCAAGCTGAACGAGAAGTACATCACCATCACCCCGCAAAGCAATGGCGAGATCGACATCGCCATCCGCGGCCCGTGGCTGCACGTGATTCCGTTCGAGATTCCGGTGCTGGCCATCGTCAACGAGGTGTACTTCCGCAACACCCAGCCCGTGCCCGACTTTCTGGAGGGGCGCCGCCGCCTGGATGAAAAGATCCGTCTTCTGCGGGGTGACGGCCTGGAGGGGTTGAAGATTGCCGACTACGGCACGCGCCGGCGCTTCAGCCGCGCCTGGCACGAAGAGGTGCTGCGCGTGCTGTGCGGCAAGCTGGGCACGGGCACCCAGCGCCCGACCCCGGGCCATGGCCCCGGGCAGTTCGCGGGTACCAGCAACGTGCTGTATGCCATGCGCCTGGGCATCACCCCCCTGGGCACCATGGCGCACGAGTTCTTGCAGGCCTGCCAGGCCCTGGGCCCGCGCCTGCGCGACAGCCAGGTCTTCGGCTTCGAGTCCTGGGCCAAGGAGTACCGAGGCGATCTGGGCATCGCCCTGTCCGATGTGTATGGCATGAGTGCCTTCCTGCGCGACTTTGACCTGTATTTCTGCAAGCTGTTCGATGGCGCGCGCCATGACAGCGGCGACCCGTTCGCCTGGGGCGAGCGTTTGCTGCAGCACTACCGCAACCACCGCGTCGATCCGCTGAACAAGACGCTGATCTTTAGCGATGCGCTGACCGTGCCGCGCACCATCGAGCTGTACCAGCGCTTCCATGGCCGCTGCCAGCTGGCCTTCGGCATCGGCACCAACCTGACCAACGACCTGGGCTATGCGCCGCTGCAGGTGGTCATCAAGATGACGCGCTGCAACGGCCAGCCGGTGGCCAAGCTGTCCGACACGCCGGGCAAGAGCATGTGCGAAGACAAGAAATACCTGGCCTATCTGCGCCAGGTGTTCGAGATTCCCGAGGAGACCAAAGAATGAGATATGCGCGCGCTGCCCTCGTGGCAGGCTGTATGGCGGCCTTGCCCGCCCTGGCCCAGGCGGCCGAACTGGACGGTGCCAGCCTGGCCCTGTGGTGGGCCGTGCCCTTTGCCGGCCTGCTGCTGTCGATTGCCCTGATGCCCTTGCTGCTGCCCAGCATCTGGCACCACCATTTCGGCAAGATCACCGCCGCGTGGGCCCTGGCGTTCCTCGTGCCCCTGGTGCTCATGCACGGGGCGGGCGCGGCGGCGGTCAGCTTTGCGCATGCGCTGCTGGCGGAGTACCTGCCGTTCGTCATCCTGCTGACGGCGCTGTACGTGGTGGCCGGTGGCATCTACATCCGCGGCAGCCTGACAGGCACGCCGCTGCTGAACACGGCCATCCTGGCGCTGGGCGCGGTGCTGGCCAGCTTCATGGGCACGACGGGCGCCTCCATGCTGCTGATTCGCCCGCTGATCCGCGCCAATGCCCACCGCAGCAAGGTGGTGCACATCGTGGTGTTCTTCATCTTCATCGTTTCGAATGCGGGCGGCTCGCTGACGCCCTTGGGCGATCCGCCGCTGTTCCTGGGCTTTCTGAAGGGGGTGGACTTCAGCTGGACCCTGCTGCACATCTGGCCCCAGGCCCTGTTCCTGATCGGTGCGTTACTGGCGCTGTTTTTTGTGCTGGACTGCTGGATGGCACGTGGCGACGGCGCCGTGGCGCAACCTGCTGAGGCGACGCGCGAGCCCCTGGGCTTTGATGGCAAGCTGAACTTTGCCCTGCTGGGTGCCGTGGTCGGCCTGGTGCTGCTGAGTGGCATGTGGAAAAGCGCAGTGGCCTTCGACATCCTGGGCACCGAAGTGGGCCTGCCCGGCCTGGTGCGCGATATCGGCCTGATCGGGGTGGCACTGCTGTCGCTGGTGCTGACGCCCAAGCAGGTGCATGCCGACAACCAGTTCGGCTGGGGCCCCATGCAGGAGGTGGCCAAGTTGTTCGCTGGCATCTTCCTGACCATCATCCCCGTTATCGCCATGCTCAAGGCTGGGGTGGACGGTCCGTTCGGCGCCATCGTGCGTGCGGTGACCAACCCCGACGGCACGCCCAACATCGCCATGTACTTCTGGGCCACGGGGGCGCTGTCGTCCTTCCTGGACAACGCGCCGACCTACCTGGTGTTCTTCAACACCGCCGGCGGCGATCCGGCCGTGCTGATGACGGCCCTGGCACCAACGCTGGTGGCCATCTCCGCGGGCGCCGTGTTCATGGGGGCCAACTCCTACATCGGCAATGCACCCAACCTCATGGTCAAGGCGATTGCCGAAGACCGCGGCGTGCGCATGCCCAGCTTCTTCGGCTACATGCTGTGGTCCACGGCCATCCTCATCCCGCTGTTCGTGGTGATGACTTACATCTGGTTCCTCTAAGCCATGTCGCGTCGCAAAATCCTCATCGCCCGCGCCATCGACCCCCAGGTCGTGGCCTTCTTGCAGCAGCACTTTGACGTCACGACCAACGCGGCGGACACCGTCTGGTCGCCCGCGCAGCTGGCCGCCCAGCTGCAGGGCCAGGACGGCGTGCTGACCACCGGCTCCGAGCGCATCGATGCAGCCCTGCTGGCCGCCTGCCCGCAGCTCAAGGTGGTGGCCAACATGGCCGTGGGCTTCAACAACTTCGACGTGGCCGCCATGGCCCAGGCCGGGGTGCAAGGCACGAACGCGCCCGATGTACTCACCGAGACCACGGCCGACTTCGGCTTTGCGCTGCTGATGGCCACGGCCCGGCGCGTGACGGAGAGCGAGCATTACCTGCGTGCCGGCCAGTGGACCAAATGGAGCTACGACATGTTCGCCGGGGCCGAGGTGCACGGCAGCACGCTGGGCATCATCGGCATGGGGCGCATCGGCCAGGGCATTGCCAAGCGCGGCGCGCACGGCTTTGGCATGAATGTGGTCTATCACAACCGCTCGCGCCTGTCGCCCGCGCTGGAGGCCGAATGCAAGGCGCGGTATGTGAGCAAGGACGAACTGCTGCGCACAGCCGACCACGTGGTGCTGGTGTTGCCGTACACGGCCGAGAACCACCACACCATCGGCGCGGCCGAACTGGCGCAGATGCAGCCCACGGCCACGCTGATCAACATCGCGCGCGGCGGGATTGTGGACGACGCCGCCCTGGCCCAGGCCCTGAAGGCCGGCCAGATTGCCGCCGCCGGCCTGGACGTGTTCGAGGGCGAACCCTCGGTCCACCCCGCGCTGCTGACGGTGCCGAATGTGGTGCTGACCCCGCACATCGCCAGCGCCACCGTGGCCACGCGCCGCGCCATGGGCCGGCTGGCGGCCGACAACCTGGTGGCCGTGCTGGGCGGTCAGGCACCACTGACCCCGGTGAATACGCCGGATGCCGCCGCGCGCGCTGTGCGCTGGGCAGTGTGAAAAATAGGAGCTGGCGGCGCCCGTCCATCCTGCTTTTCAGGTATGAAAGTGCCTGAATGCAAGTGTTCGCTTGCGCTGCCAGCTCTGTTTTTATAAAGGAATGCACGTGGACTGGATGCCCTGGGTGTTGCTGGCGCTGCTGCTGGCGGTGGTGCTGCTGCAATTGCTGCACTGGTTCCAACCGCGGCCCCAGCCGGCCGACCTGGACCTGCTCGAGCGCCTGGAACACCTGGAGCGCGCCCAGCAGCTGGCGCAGATGGCCGTGGCCAAAAGCGAGGGCGCACTGACAGGTCTGGGCCAGCAGGTGCAGGGCCTGGTACACAGCCTGGGCCAGAACCAGACCACGGCGGCCGACAGCCTGCGCCAGTTGGTGGACGCCCACATGCAGCGCCAGTTGCAGGAGGCGCGCCACAGCCGGCAGGAGCTGCAGCAGCACTTCACGCAGCTGCAGCAGGCCCTGGGCCAGCAGCTGCAGCGCCTGAACCAGGACAGCCACCAGTCGGCCGAGCAGCTGCGCGGCACGCTCAACGAGCGGCTGGCGACCATCCAGGCCGACAACGCGGCCAAGCTGGAGGAAATGCGGCGCACCGTGGACGAGAAGCTGCACGCCACGCTGGAGCAGCGCCTGGGCGAATCCTTCAAGCTGGTCAGCGACCGGCTGGAGCAGGTGCACAAGGGCCTGGGCGAGATGCAGTCCCTGGCCAGCAGTGTGGGCGACCTCAAGCGCGTGATGACGAATGTGAAGACGCGTGGCACCTGGGGCGAGGTGCAGCTGGGCGCCATCATCGACAACGTGCTGACGCCCGACCAGTACGCCAAGAACGTCAAGACCGTGCCGGACAGCAACGAGCTGGTGGAATTCGCCATCCGCCTGCCCGGGCGCGACGGTGCGCAGCCGGTGTGGCTGCCCATCGATGCCAAGTACCCGGTGGAGCACTACCAGCGCCTGCAGAACGCCATGGACGAGGCCGACAAGGCCGGCATGGCCGCGGCGGGCCAGGCGCTGGAAAGCTCCATCCGCGGCGAGGCGCGCAAGATTGCCGCCAAGTACGTGGCGCCGCCGCACACCACGGATTTCGCGATCATGTACCTGCCCACTGAAGGCCTGTTTGCCGAGGTGATGCGCCGCCCCGGCCTGGTGGAAGCGGTGCAAAATGAGTGCCGCGTGGTCATCACCGGGCCGGCCAATCTGGCCGCCATGCTCAACAGCCTGCAGATGGGCTTCAAGACGCTGGCGATCGAGCAGCGTTCCTCCGAAGTCTGGGGGGTGCTGGGCCAGGTCAAGACCGAGTTCGCCAAGTTTGGCGAGGTGGTCGAGGCGACGCGCAAATCCATCGATGCGGCGGCCAAGAAGTTCGAGCAGGTCGACGTGCGCACCCGCGCCATCCAGCGCAAGCTGCGCGACGTGCAGGAGCTGCCCGATGCGGCAGCGCTGGCGGCCGCATCGCCTGCCGCACTGCCGCAAGGCCGTGCACCGTCACCGTCCTTGGGCGGCGTGGCGGATTCTGAGGACGAATGAATCTTGTGAATGGATCCTTGCTGCGCCTGATCCTGGCGCAAATCTCCATCCATGCCTGCATGACGGGCATGCGCATGGCGACCCCGCTGCTGGCCCTGCGCGAGGGCTACAGCCCGGCGGCGGTCGGCGTGCTGCTGGCGCTGTTTGCGCTGACCCAGGTGTTTTTGTCGCTGCCCGCGGGGCGCTACGCGGACCGCCATGGGCTCAAGCGCCCGCTGGCCATCAGCGTGGTGGCGGCCAGCCTGGGCGCCGGGCTGGCGGTGATCTTTCCGGTGTACCCAGTGCTGTGCCTGGCGGCGCTGCTCAGCGGCGGGGCCTCGGGTGCCGCCATCATTGCCCTGCAGCGCCATGTGGGGCGCGAGGCGCACGACAAGGTCACGCTGCGCAAGGTCTTCAGCTGGCTGGCGATTGGCCCGGCGGTCTCCAACTTCCTGGGGCCATTCATGGCCGGTCTGCTGATCGACTATGCGGGCGGCGAGGCAGCCAGTACCACGGGCTTTCGCGCGGCCTTCCTGCTGATGGCGCTGCTGCCGCTGAGTGCTTGGCTGTGGGTGCGCACGGTGGCGGAGCACGGCAGCGAGCCACCCCCCACCTCGCCGCGCTCCGGCACGGCCTGGGACATGCTGCAGCACCAGGGTTTTCGCCGCCTGCTGCTGATGAACTGGGCCCTGTCGTCGTGCTGGGACGTACACACCTTTGTCGTGCCCATCCTGGGGCATGAGCGCGGCCTGTCGGCCTCGGTGATCGGCACCATCCTGGGCGCGTTTGCGATTGCGGCGGCCGCCATCCGCGTGCTGATCCCGCTGCTGTCCGAGCACCTGAGCGAATGGAAGGTGGTGCTGGGCGCCATGGTCTGCGCCTGCGTGCTCTTCATCGCCTACCCCTTCATGCCGGGCGCCTGGTCCATGATGGGCTGCTCCATCGTGCTGGGCCTGGTGCTGGGCTCGGTACAGCCCATGGTGATGAGCATGATCCACCAGATCACCCCGGCGCACCGCCAGGGCGAGGCGCTGGGCCTGCGCATGATGGCCATCAACGGCTCCAGCGTGGTGATGCCGGTGCTGTTTGGCTCCATCGGCACCGTGGTCGGGGTGTCGGCCCTGTTCTGGGCCGTGGGGTCCATCGTGGGCAGCGCGGCGCGCCTGCCCTGGTTGATGGGGCAGCACGACCTGAAGCCCGAGCACCTGCCGCCGCAGCCCGAGCGCCACGGCGACTGAGGCTCAACGCCGGCATCAAAAAAGCGACCCCACAGGGTCGCTTTTTGCTGGTGTGAGGGCCGACTGGGCCGCACCCAGTACGGTACGCACTCAGTCCGGCAGGCTGTAGAATTCCTTGATGATGGCCCAGGCCGCTTCGGGCGTGTCCACGAAGTGGAACAGGTCGACGTCCTGCGGGGAGATCATGCCTTCCTCGATCAGCAGGTCGAAGTTGAAGAGTTTCTGCCAGAACGCGCGGTCGAACAGGATGATGGGCACGGGCTTGACCTTGGTGGTCTGCACCAGGGTCAGCACCTCGAACAGCTCGTCCATGGTGCCGAAGCCGCCGGGGAAGGCCACCAGCGCCTTGGCACGCATCATGAAATGCATCTTGCGCAGCGCGAAGTAGTGGAACTTGAAGCACAGCTCCGGCGTGATGTAGCGGTTGCCCTGCTGCTCGTGCGGCAGCAGGATGTTCAGCCCCACGTTGGCGGCACCGGCTTCGTACGCGCCGCGGTTGGCGGCTTCCATGATGCCCGGGCCACCGCCGGTGCAGATGTAGATGCGCTTGTCCTTGGGCTGACGCTGGCTGTGTTCGGCCACCAGGTGGGCGAAGGCACGTGCGCTTTCGTAGCGCTGGGCATTGCGCACATCGCGCTCGGCGGTGCGGATCTGGGCGGCGTCGCCGCTGGCCTGCGCCAGGGCCAGGCGTTCCTGCGCCGTGGCCGCATCCACAAAGCGGGCGCTGCCGTAGACGACGACCGTGTGTTCAATGCCGTGGGCCTGGTGGCCCAGGTCGGGCTTGAGCAGTTCCAGCTGGAAGCGGATGCCCCGTGCCTCGCGGCGCGCCATGAACTCGGGGTCGGCAAAGGCCAGGCGGTAGGCGTCGGGCAACATGGGGTCGGCCACCACGCTGTCGCGCACGGCGGCGGGCGCATCCAGCGGTGCCAGCTCTTCGGCCAGCGAGCGCTCATGCAGGGAAGTCATCGCGTCCATAAATCTCCAATTGCACTGTCACGGGAACAAGGCCTGATCTTCGCAGATTGCATGGCCCCCAGCGACCAAGATGAATGCTGACTTTGTGGATTTACAGTGGCCGCCCCCGGTTCGGGGTGATCTGTCCGTGTTGCTGTTGCCCAGTCGGTCGCCCGGACATGGGCACAGCAGGGCCCATGCCTTGGGCGGATGGGAAGGGCTGGGTGGTCCTGCGTCAGCGCAGGGCCTGCACCGTGGCCAGGCCGGCGATGGTCAGCGCCAGCGAGGCGGTCAGGTGCGACACGGTCCAGGCCAGGGCCAGGCCCCAGCGCTGGGCCTGGAGCATGCCCACGACCTCGGCCGAGAAGCTGGAGAAGGTGGTGAGCGCGCCCAGGAAGCCGGTGACGATGGCCAGGCGCCAGACCGGATCCAGTTGGGGCAGGGCGTCCAGCCAGCCCACGGCCAGCCCGATGCCATAGCCCCCGATGGCATTGGCCAGCAAGGTGCCCCAGGGCAGGCCGCCGGGGGCACTGAGCCACAGGCCCAGGCGCCAGCGCAGCAAGGCCCCCAGGCAGGCGCCGGTGCAGATGGCAATCACATGGAGCATGGCGTTTTGAGGTGTGAAATCGGCATACAGCCCTTGCTGGTCAAGCGCTGTATGCTCAGTTTTTTGGGGCTTCTTCGGTCTCTGCCTGCTGGGGCTCGTTGGGCACGATGCGGCTGACGCTGGGCGGCACGTCGCGGCCGGCGCGGCGGGCACGGAACAGGGCGGCACGCATCAGGAAGATGGTGGTGATGGGCACAGTCACGGCGATGAACACCGCAATCAGCAGGGCGTGCAAGGCCAGGCCCTGGCCCGTAGCGGTGAAGAAGACGAAGGTGGCCCACATGATGAGCCAGCAGCCCATGGTGGCAATGATGGAGGGGGCGTGGACCCGCTCGAAGTAGCTTTTCAGGCGCAGCAGGCCCAGCGAGCCCAGCAGGGCAATCGTGGCACCGCCCAGCACCAGGGCGGCGATCAGCATCTCGGCCCACAGGGGCAGCGGGACTTCGTTCATTCAATCACCTCCCCGCGCAGCAGGAACTTGGCCATGGCGGTCGAGCTGACGCAGCCGAACAGGGCGATCAGCAGCGCCGCCTCGAAGTACATGGACGAGCTGTACAGAATCCCCAGCACCAGCATGGCCAGCATGCCGTTGAGGTACATGCAGTCCAGTGCCAGCACGCGGTCTTGTGCCGACGGGCCCTTGAGCAGGCGCGCCAGCGTGCAGGCCATGGCCAGCACCAGCAGGAACAGGGCCAGGGACAGAACCCATACCAACCATTGGCTCATTCGAAAATCTCCATCAACGGGCGCTCGTACTTGGTCTTGACGTGGTCGATGATCTCTTGCGGATCACCGACCTCCAGCACGTGCAACAGCATCACCGAGCGGTCGCGCGAGATCTCGGCCCAGGAGGTGCCCGGTGTCATGCAGGTGATCATGGCCAGCACCGCCAGGCCATTCGGGTCGCGCAACTCCAGCGGAATGTGCACAAAGGCGGCCGGGTGCTTGCGCATCGAGGGAAAGGCCAGAAAGCGCACCACGTTGAAGTTGGAGATCGAGGTGTCCACCACGGCATTGGCGGCCAGCTTGAGGATGGCCCAGGGGCTGCGCACCCGCACCGGCAGGGGGCGCAGGCCGCGTGTCACCACGGGGATCAGCAGGCCCAGGATGGCGCCGAGCACCAGGTGGCCGGCGCTGACCGAGTGGTTCAGCAGCAGCCACAGCAGGAACAGGGCCACCGACAGCAGGGGTGCAGGAAACAGGAGCTTCATCATGGCTGTGACTCCCGCAGGCTGGTGTTGGGCACGATCTGACCGGGATTGGGAATCGGCTTGGTGGCCATCACGGCCTGGATGTAGGTGCCGGGGGCGTGCAGCGCATTTGCAGCGTTCTGGGTGTATTGCATCACATGGTCGGCCTTGACGGTCAGCACGATGCACAAGGCCATCAGTGCGGCGATCGGCAGGCCTTCAGCCACGCGCAGCTCGGGCGTGCCGCGTTCATGGGTGGCCCAGAAGTGGCGGATGCCGGCGCGTGTGAGCGCGATCAGGGCGAACAGCCCGGTGCTGATCATCAGCGTCAGCAGCACCCAGCCCCATTGGCCCGCCTGGTAGCCGGCGGACTGGCCCAGGCCCATGGGATTGATCAGGTTGGTCAGCATGGCGAACTTGCCGATGAAGCCGGACAGCGGCGGCAGGCCGGTGACCACCAGGGTGCACATGATGAAGGCCAGGCCCAGGAAGGCAGCCGAGGCCGGGATGGCGCGTCCGATCAGCACCCGTTCGTTTTCGTCCAGGTTCAGGCCCTGGGTCGGCACCAGCTCGGCACTGAGGAAGGGCGCTTCCTCGTCTTCGAAGTCGGTCAGCGAGCCATCGTTGCGCCAGCGGTCCATGATGTCGGCCAGCATGAACAGGATGGCCACGGCCAGGGTGGAGCTGGGCAGGTAGTACAGCAGGCCGGCGGTCAGCATGTTCTGGCCAAAGCCGATGGCCGCCAGCAGCGTGCCCGAGGACAGGATGGCGGCATAGCCAGCGAGGTGCGTGAGCCGCGTGGCCGCCAGGGTGCCAATGCCGCCAAACGCCATGGTGAGCATGCCACCGGCAATCAGCCACATCGAGCCAAACGCGGCCGATTCACCGGCCTCGCTGGAGAACATCAGCGTCCACAGGCGCAGGATGGTGTAGATGCCCACCTTGGTCATCAGTGCGAACAGTGCGCCGACCGGGGCGGTGGCGGCGCTGTAGGCCGGCACCAGCCAGAAGTTCAGCGGCCACAGCGCGGCCTTGATCAGGAAGGCCGTGGCCAGGATGCCGGCGGCGGTGTGCAGCAGTCCGCGGTCGGCACTGGAGACATTCGGGATGGCCTGGGCCAGATCGGCCATGTTCAGCGTGCCGGTGATGCCATACAGCATGGACACGCCGATCAGGAACAGCGAGGACGCCGCCAGATTGATGGCGATGTAGTGCAGGCCGGCCTGCACGCGCAGGCGCCCCGAACCGTGCAGCAGCAGGCCGTACGAGGCGGCCAGCATGATCTCGAAGAACACAAACAGGTTGAACAGGTCGGCCGTCAGGAAAGCGCCCGACAGGCCCATCAGCTGCAGCTGGAACAGCGGGTGGAAGTGCACGCCGGCCTTGTGCCAGCGGGCGGCGGCAAACACGCTGGACGCCAGGGCAATGCTGCTGGTCAGCACCAGCATCAGGGCGGTCAGACGGTCCAGGGCCAGGACGATGCCAAACGGGGCCTGCCAGTTGCCCGGCAGGTAGACCCCCAGGGTGGTGCTGGAGCCGGCCTGGTCGGCCCACACCAGCAGGGCGATGGCCACCAGCAGGCCCAGGGCCGTGGCGCCGATGTTGAGCACCACCTTGATGCTCTGGTGCTCTTCCTTCAGGAGCAGCATGAGCGCAGCCACCAACATCGGCAGCATGATGGGGGCCAGCATGAGGTGCGGCATCAGCGATGCCATCCATTCCAGAACCGGACTCATGGCATCTCCTGCACATCGCGCGAGCGGACACCATCCACATGGTCGGTGCCGGTCATGCCGCGCGAGGCCAGCAGCACCACCAGGAATAGCGCGGTCATGGCAAAGCCGATCACGATGGCCGTCAGCACCAGGGCCTGGGGCATGGGGTCGGCGTAGTGGGCCAGGGTTTCAGGGATGCCAGGGCGCAGCACGGGCTCCTTGTCGATCGCCAGCCCTTCGCGGCCCATGCTGAAGATGAACAGGTTGACGGCGTAGGACAGCAGGGACAGGCCCACGATGACCTGGAAGGTACGTGGGCGCAGCAGCAGCCACACGCCCGAGCCGGCGAGGACGCCGATAGCAATGGCCAAGACGGTTTCCATCAGCGGCCTCCTTCCTGCGCAGCTTGCGCTTCTTCCTGCATGCGGGCGTGGTAGCGGTGGCCGCGTACCGATTGGTGGGCAATGGCCGTCAAGATGAGCAGGGTGGAACCCACAACCAAGGTGAAAACTCCTATGTCGAAGAAGGTGGCGCTGGCCAGGTGGATCTGACCCAACCAGGGCAGACTGAAGTGGAAGGTGTGGCTGGTCATGAAGGGGTAACCTGCTGCGATCGAACCCAGACCGGTCAGGATGGCGAACAGCAGACCGAAGCCGATCCAACGGCGTGGATACAGCGGCATGTGCGCCTCCACCCAGTGTGTGCCGGAGATGATGTACTGCAGCAGCAGGGCTACCGAGAACACCAGACCGGCGACAAAACCGCCGCCGGGCTCGTTGTGGCCCCGGATGAACAGGTAGACCGAGACCATGGTGGCAAACGGCAGCAGCAGGCGCACCAGCACCGCAGGCACCATCAGGTAGCCGACGGCCGTGTCCCCCGCATGGCGCGGGTTGATCAGGTCGGTCTGCAGGTCGCCGGGCAGGTAGCGCTGCTGCTCGGGGATGTCCATGGTTTCACGGGCGGGACGGAAGCGCCGCAGCAGGGCATAGACCGTCAGGGCGACGATGCCTAGCACCACGATCTCGCCAAAAGTGTCAAACCCCCGGAAGTCGACCAGCATCACGTTCACCACGTTGGTGCCACCGCCCTCGGTGAGCGCGCGTTCCAGGAAGAAGGTCGAGGTGCTCTCGGGGAAGGGGCGGCTCATCATGGTGAAGGCCAGCCAGCCCACGCCACCGCCGGCGGCCAGGGCAATCAGCAGATCGCGGAGGCGGCGTGCGCGGGCGCGCAGTTCGGTCGACAACGCGGGAATGCGCAGGTTCTTGTCGCGCTTGGGCAGCCAGCGCAGGCCCAGCAGGATCAGCACCGTGGTGACCACTTCGACCACCAGCTGTGTCAGTGCCAAATCGGGGGCGGAGAACCACAGGAAGGTGATGCAGGTGCACAGTCCCGCACCACCCAGCATGATCAGTGCGGCCATCCGGTGGTATTTGGCCTTCCAGGCCGCGCCCAGGGCGCACAGGCCGCCAATCAGCCACAGCACGACAAAGGCGGGGGACAGTGGCAGGTTGGCGCGGTGGCCCAGCTCCAGACCGCGGATCCACAGCGGCAGCACACCGGTGGCCAGAGCCACCAGCACCAGCCACAGCATTTGCCACTGCAGATGGTGCGTGCTGAGCAGGCGCCGTGTGTTGCGCGCCAGCAGGGTCAGGCGGGCGATGACGTTTTCGAACATGCGCTTGCCATTGAGTTGCTGCAGCAGCGGTGCGTCGTACTGGAGCGCCCCCTGCAGGCGCAGCCAGCGCAGGCTGGCGTACAGCGCGATGCCGCCGATCAGGGCCACGATGCTCATCACCAGCGGGGTGTTGATGCCGTGCCAGACCGCCAGGCTGAATGCCGGCAGGTTGCCCCCGACCACCGGCAGCGCTGCGGCATTCAGGAAGTCGCCGACGATCCAGGCCGGGAAGATGCCCACTAGCAGGCAGATCAGCACCAGCAGCTCGACGGGCACGCGCATCCAGTGTGGCGGCTCGTGCGGTTTGCGCGGCAGGTCCTGGGCCTTGGGGCCGAAGAACACATCGGCGGTGAAGCACAGGGAATAGGCCACGCTGAACATGCCGGCGATCGTCGCGGCCAGCGGCAAGGCGATGCTGACCCAGTGGTCCGCATCGACGAACACGGTCTCCGCAAAGAACATCTCCTTGGACAGGAAGCCGTTGAGCAGCGGCACACCGGCCATCGCCGCGCTGGCCACACAGGCCAGGGTGGCAGTCACGGGCATCATCTTGCGCAAGCCCGACAGGCGGTCCATGTCCCGGCTGCCGCTTTCATGGTCGACGATGCCAGCCGCCATGAACAGGGAGGCCTTGAAGGTGGCGTGGTTCATGATGTGAAACACGGCCGCCACGGCCGCCAGCGGGCTGTTCAGGCCCAGCAGCAAGGTGATCAGGCCCAGGTGCGAGATGGTGGAATAGGCCAGCAGCCCCTTGAGGTCGCGCTGGAACATGGCCAGGAAGCCGCCAATCAGCAAGGTGGTGACGCCGGCGCCCCCCACCAGCCAGAACCACTGATCGGTGCCGGACAACACGGGCCACAGTCGTGCCATCAGGAAGACACCAGCCTTCACCATCGTGGCCGAATGCAGGTAGGACGACACGGGCGTGGGCGCAGCCATGGCATGCGGCAGCCAGAAATGGAAGGGGAACTGTGCGCTCTTGGTCAGCGTGCCCAGCAGGATCAGTAGCAGCATGGGCGTGTACAGATCGTGGGCGCGCACCTGCTCGCCCGCGGCCAGGATGTTCTCCAGGTCATAGCTGCCGACGATGTGCCCCAGGATCAGCATGCCTGCAAACATGCACAGACCGCCGGTGCCGGTGACCGTCAGCGCCATGCGGGCGCCACGGCGCGCATCTTGGCGGTGGTGCCAGTAGCCGATCAGCAGGAAGGAAAACAGGCTGGTCAGCTCCCAGAAGAAGACCAGCTGGATGATGTTGCCCGAGAGCACGACGCCCGACATGGCGCCCATGAAGGCCAGCAGGAAGGAGAAAAAGCGCGGCACCGGGTCCGCCGGCGACATGTAGTAGCGCGCATACAGCACCACCAGCGAGCCAATCCCCAGGACCAGCATGCTGAAGATCCAGGCAAACCCGTCCATGCGCACCACGAAATTCAAGCCCAGTGCAGGCAACCAGGTCAGTTCTTGGCGTATCACGCCGCCATCTGCAATCTCCGGAAAGAACAAGGCGGCCTGGATGGCGCACGCCAAGGCAATGATGCCGGCCAGCGTGGACTCCGTGTTGCGCGCATTTGCAGGCAGCACGGCGGCGAGCAGGCTTCCAATGAAGGGCAGAAGGATGAGCGAGATCAGGGGCATGAATTCTTGTTGTGGGGTTCGATGGTCTCGGGTGCTATGGAAATCTGAGCTTAAAAGGCCAATGGCGGATAGCGTACAGCAACAAAAAAGCCCGCCATTGGCGGGCGTTTTTTAAGCATAAATGAGAAATTCACATCTTTTCTGGTTTTTTGCCTGTAGTTTGTACGGGCTTTGCTGTGGAGGGATCCGGGGCGGTGGCTTTAGGTTTGGTGGCGCTTTGGTTGGCCGAGGGCTTGAAGCTCTGCCCGTTGATGGTGAGCCCACCATCAGAAAGCTTGCCGGCCGAAGTGGGTGCTATCCCTTTGACGCGCGCGATCAGGTCGTCCCAGTTCTTGAACGGCCCTTGCTTGCGGGCGTCAATGATGCGGGTGGCTGTGGCGGGGCCTATGCCCTTGACCTCCGTCAGCTCGGCCGATGTGGCCTTGTTGGCATCGACGGCTGCAAACGCCAGTGCTGTGTAGGCTGCCAGAAAGAAGGTGAGCAACTTTTTAAGCATGGGGTGTCTCCCTCAACAGTTAGAGATGAAATATGTGCACAAAGTGCATGCCCATGCTAAGAGACTGCAGCGGTTGGATGAAGTGGGGAGGGATGAAATTCTGGCTAATCGGTGCCTGATGGATCAAAGGTTGGGCGGCTGTCTTGGTGGCGGTTAGATTGGTGGGTTGCTTGGAGGGCTCCTGCCTGTGGTGAAGGCTTTCACGATCGCCCCTCCAGGAAGTGAGCAGGTCCGTTTTCACCGCGTGCTGCATTGGTGGATGATGGATTGGCTGGCGCGAACGGGTGCAGCGTGCCGTGACAACGAGGCCATCGAGCTTTCCTGGGGTAAAAGTACAAAAGCGTGTGAGCTTGGAAAAAATTGCTCAACTTTCTTCGGCAGCTGCCGAAGAGAAACTTGTTCGTATTTTTAAAGGCATGGTCTATGTTGCTAGTAAGCCCCAGTTCTGCAGGTTCTGCCCATGCGCAACCCGAAGCCCGCTCCTGCACCTTTCAGATGCCTGTGTTCAAGCCCGGAACGCGCGTGCTGCGGGCGGGGCGCGAGGAAACCGTGAGTCACGTGGTGCTGCGGCGCCGTGAAATGATGGTCTACCTGATCGGGCACGAAGAACCCGTGAAGCCCGAGCGCTTGAGCCTGACGCCGACGTGGTTCACCACGACGCGCCGACCTGAAACCCTCAGCTGGTATCTGTAAACGGCAGGCATAAAAAAAGCTCCCTCAGGGAGCTTTTTTATGTCGCCTGTGTGGCCATGGACTGCCCCAGGCGCACAGGGGTCGCAGCCTGCCATGCAGGGTTGAACTCCAAGGTGCTTTTCGGGGTCAGCAGCACAATCGTGGACCCCAGCAGGAAGCGGCCCATCTCCGCGCCCTGCGCCAGTTGGATGTCCTGGTCCTCATAGCGCCACTCACGTATCTTTCCTGGGCGCGGAGGGTTGACCACGCCATGCCAGGTGGTGGCCATGCTGCCGACGATGGTGGCACCCACCAGCACCATGACGAAGGGGCCGAAGGCTCCGTCAAACACGCAGACCACGCGTTCGTTGCGGGCAAACAGTCCCGGAACACCGCGCGCCGTGGTGGGGTTCACGGAAAACAAATCGCCCGGGACGTGGATCATCCGCAGCAACCGGCCGGCACACGGCATGTGGATGCGGTGGTAGTCCTTGGGACTCAGGTAGATGGTGGCGAAGTGGCCGTCCTGGAATTGCGCTGCCAGCTGTGCATCGCCGCCAACCAGGGCCTGCGTCGAATAGTGGTGACCCTTGGCCTGAAAGATCTGGTCACCGGCAATCTGGCCCAGTTGGCTGATGGCGCCATCCACCGGGCAGATCCAGTCTGCAGCCGCCAAGGGGCGGGCATCTGGCTTGAGCGCCCGTGTGAAGAAAGCATTGAAGCTGAGGTAGGCGGCCGGGTTGGGATCCAGCGCCTCGGACATGTCGACGTTGTAGCGCTTGATGAACCAGCGGATCACGGATGTGGTGGTCGCCCCGCCTTGCAGGTTGGCGAGGCGCCCCATCAATTGCGTGAGTGCCTGTTTGGGCAGAAGGTATTGGGGGAGAACCGAGAGGCGATCAGACACAGGCAGCCATAAAGAGGGGAAAGTGGGGGATTCTATCGGCCTGTGCTGCGGTAATGATGGGGGGTGACACCAAGTGCCGCCGGCTGCCGGCACAATGGCGAGGCGTTCTGTGTGGGCGGCTGTTGCCGGCCGTGCCAATGTGCCATGCCTGATTCCCTGAAAAACTCCCCCCCCACCACCCTGGAAGCCAGCCGCACCCCGCTGAGCCGCTGGAGCTTGTGGCTGCGCAACTTTCTGCCGGCCTCGGTGCGGATCGGCTATGCCGAAGCCTTGCGCATGTCGGTGGGGGTGGCGCTGGGCATCTTGATCACCGGCATCCTGTCGCGCTGGTGGGCCGATGTGCCGGCCACAATGTGGATGGTTTCCTCCCTGGGGGCGAGTGCCGTGCTGCTGTTCGGCATGCCCGCCAGCCCGCTGGCCCAGCCTTGGCCGGTGGTCGGGGGGACAGTGCTGTCAGCACTGGTGGGGGCGGCATGCCAGGCCTTGATTCCCGACACTGCGGTGGCCTGTGCCGTGGCTGTGGGGCTGTCGGTGATGCTGATGGTGCCCTTGCGCTGCATGCATCCGCCGGGCGCGGGGTTTGCGGCCTATGTGGTGCTGGAGCACATCAATGGCGTGACCCTGGTCCTCTTTCCCATCCTGTTCAATGTCGCGGTGCTGCTGGTGTGTGCGGTCATCTACAACGCCATCACGGGACGGCGCTATCCGCATCCCCAGCACAGTTTGCGACCTGGCTTTGCCAGCGAAGGGCAGGGCCTGTTTGCGGCGGAGGACCTGGATGCCGCGCTGCAGCACTACAACCAGGTCCTGGATATCAGCCGCGCGGATCTGGAAGGCTTGCTGCACATGGCTGGGCGGGCCGCCTTCAATCGCAGCTTCGGCAATTTGCGCTGCGCGGACATCATGTCCCACCCCGTGTTCGCGGTGGAGCCTGGCGTCTCGCACAAGGAAGCCTGGGCGCTGATGCGCCAGGAGCACGTCAAGGCCCTGCCCGTGGTCAATCCGGAGGGGGTGGTGGTGGGCATGGTGAGCATGAGCGACTTCGTGCGCCAAGCCACCCTGGATGCACCGGAGAGCATCGGGCAGCGACTGCGGCACCTGGTGACCGGGCGCAGCTCCAGCAAATCCCGCGTGGAAGACCTGATGGATGCGGACACGCCCGTGGTGCAGGAGGATTGCCTGCTGGTGGACTTGGTGCCCATGTTCTCTGCAGGCGGCTGCCACCATTTGCCGGTGGTGAGCGCGCAACGCAAACTGGTTGGCATCGTGACCCAGACCGATTTGATCCGGGCCTTGAGTGCCGCCATCAGCGTGTCCACCACGCAGCCGGCCTGACGCGCAGTACGACCCGAAGTACAAGAACCAGGGTTTGCAGTGGAAATAGGCCGCAGCAGCTACAATTGGGCGCTATTTTTTGCGGCGTACCTGCTGCTTTTGGTTCCGTTGGCCCTCTGTTCAGTTTGCGCCGTGCGCAAGCTTTCATTCAGCAGTGTTGACTGGGTGCCCCAGTCAACGCAGGTTTGAAACAAAGGCGCGGCAAACAGACTCCTATTGATACACAGTGATTGAACATGGCAAAAGAAGAATTGATTGAGATGCAAGGCTCTGTGACCGAAGTGTTGCCAGACTCGCGTTTTCGCGTGACGCTGGACAACGGTCACCAGTTGATTGCGTACACCGGCGGCAAGATGCGCAAGCACCACATCCGTATTCTTGCGGGCGACAAGGTTTCGCTGGAAATGTCGCCCTACGATCTGACCAAGGGCCGCATCACCTTCCGCCACTTGCCCAACCGTGGGCCTGCGCCGACCACATCGCGTTGATTCGCCGAAGCCTGATTTTTTGTCAAAGTCATCAAAAATAGGGCTTATAATCTGAGGCTTGTCGGAGCGTAGCGCAGTCTGGTAGCGCATCTGCTTTGGGAGCAGAGGGTCGCGAGTTCGAATCCCGCCGCTCCGACCATTGTATCAAGGGGTTAGCTCATACGGGCTAACCCCTTTTGTCTGTCTGCGTGCACAGCAGCAGTGACGAGCATTCCTTAGATTGCAACTAATTGCAGGCTCGCCACATCCTGCGTCTTTTGTCTGCACATGGCATGTGTATGCAGTGCAGAGCCAGTATCTCCCCCCCCCAGAAACCCTCGGCATGTGGCATACACCCTTGCGTGTGGTGTTTGTGATCCTGCTTGAAAGCCTGCTTGCTTCGCAAGTTGCAGCAAATGGGCAAGGCCTTGAATACCAGCCAGTCTGAGCTTGGTCACGCACTTTTCTGGGTGTGTGCAGGGCTGTTTGTGCGCTTCTCTCATAAGGCGATAGCCCTAGGAAGGTGAGCTAAGACCGGATGTCTTGCAGCCGTGTTCTGTCTGTGATGCTTGCAATTGCGAAAAGCCATTCGCTGCTTGCGTCCCCAAGCATCAGTGTGAACCTGCGTCGCTCCGTTGTCCTGTTGCCTTTGGAGTACTTGATTTGCCTGAGCACTGTCCGTCTTTGGGGTTGGCGCTTGACACGGTGGTCGACGATGACCCTATCGTCATCTCAGTCATCAGCGGCCTGTGCATTGCCTGGTTGAGCAAGAGCCTCCGGCACCCGAGGACCTCGAATCCGGGCGTGTCCGAATTTTTGTGTAAACGGTTCGGACTTCAATTGACGGAGATGCGGTCTCCGAACTCAATGGTAAAGCGGGTCAGCGCAGCCTTCCAATCCCGGATGGGCATGGTCCACTTC
>NZ_JAZHFR010000063.1:0-21845 GCF_036541385.1 Comamonas sp. GCA5
CCGCCCTGCGGCGCCGGCCGCAGCCCGTCCCGCGCGCGAAGTGCACCCCGTGCTGGCGCAACTGGCCACCCTGCACCCCACGCTGTTTGGCGCCACGGTCCTGCCCCTGAAGCGTGGCATCTACCAGGACCTGCTGGCCCTGCATGGCGAAGCCCTGGACAAGGCCGGCCTGAAGGTGGCCCTGGCCATCCACACGCGCTCGACCCGCTACCTGAACGCCGTGGCCGCCGGTGCGCCGCGCCATGACCTGCAAGGCGCCGTGGTGGAAGCCATGGCCCCGGGCCATGTGTTCCACGCCCTGGTCGAGGTCTTCAAGCGCAAGAAGCCGCGCGATGGCGAGGACCTGCAGGCCAAGCTGCGCCGCCGCATGGCCCTGGCCTTCATCGACAGTGGCCTGTCGCGCGAGGCCTACCTGGAATCGCTGCAGGTGCGCGATGCCGACACCCAGGCCCTGCTGGACGCTGCCCTGGATGAGGTGGCCGAGCAGGACGCCAAGGCCGAAGCCGTGCACCGCGCCTACGTGGCCAGCGGTTCGGGCGATGTGCACGCGTTTGCCGAGATGTATGGCATGAACGCCCACACGGTGATGCGCCAGCTGCACCGCGCGGGCCAGCTGCAGGCGGCCCGCCAAGCTGGCGAGGCCTGAGCTCGTCAGCGCGCGTCAGCTGAGGACCTGGCGGCGTGGTCGTGCTTGCGGGCTGGCCTGGCCAATCGGCTGCCCCGAAGCCGGAACCGCCCGCTCACGGCCCCAGGCGCGGATGTTCTCGATTTGTTCGGGAGCGGTCTTGGACAGAGGCACAACATTGACAAAGCTGCGGCGGAACAGGTCCGGTGTCGCCGCAGCATCGCCGCGCAGATAGGCTTCCTTGACCACTTCCCGCACCGCAGACTCCAGGTCGGAGCCGGCAAACCCTTCGGACAACTGCACCAGTTCGTCCAGCAGGGTGGGCTCCACCGCCTGGCGCAGGCCGCGCTGGGTGTAGATCTCGATGATTTCGCGGCGCTCGGCCGGCGTCGGTAGATCCACAAAAAACAGCTCGTCAAAGCGGCCGCGGCGCAGCAGCTCGGGAGGCAGGCGCGAGACATCGTTGGCCGTGGCCACCACAAACACCCGGGCGCGCGATTCCTGCAGCCAGTACAGGAACTGCCCCACCAGGCGTGTGGCCGTGCCGCCGTCGCTGCTGGAGCCTGCGCCGGCCAGGCCTTTTTCGATCTCGTCGATCCACAGCACACAGGGTGCCACATGGTCGGCCGTGGACAGGGCGTCCTTGAGGCGGGTTTCGCTCTGACCCAGGTATTGGCCGTGGATGGTGGACAGGTCCAGCCGGTACAGCGGCAGGCTCCAGTTGGCGGCGATGGCCTTGGCCGACAGTGATTTGCCGCAACCCGGCACGCCCACCAGCAGTACGCCCCGTGGCGGGCGAATGCCGCGTTCGCGCAGATCGGCGGTGAGCAGCGGCTGCTCTTTGTCCAGCCAGGCTTTGAGGCCACCCAGGCCGCCCACGTTCAATTCCGTGCCACGCACGTTCACGCGTTCAATGCCCGAAATGTCGGCAAAGATGCGGTCCTTGGCGTGCATCACCTCCACCATGTCGGCCTTGGTGATGCGGCCATTGGCCAGCAGGGTGGCGATGATGTTTTCGGCCTCGATGCGTGAAATGCCGGCCAGGGCGGCGGCGGCGCGGCGCTCATCGGCTTCGTCCCACTCAATCGGAAAGTGCGCGCGGTAGGCCGACAGGTTTTCCTGCACGATGGCCAGCATCTCGTCCTCGCTGGGGGCCGACAGCACCAGCGACATGCCGGCGCGCTGCAGCTGGCCCCACACGGGTTTGGTGGTGATGACCACCACGGAGCCGCTGTGCTCGGCCGCCAGCATGACCACGTCCAGCAGGTGGCGGGCGGCAGGCGTGTCGTCCTCGATGTCGGAGACTTCGGTCAGCACGACCGTCAGGTTCTGGCGCTGGGCAAACTGCTGGCTGGCAAAGTCCACGGCCCCGGTGACCGATCGGTCGTCGTTCACGCCGCGGTTGCTGCCCAGTTCGCGCGTGCCCTGGGATAGGGTGTGCACAAAGATGGGGGCCTGCAGGTTGGTGCCCACCTCGCGCAGCAATTCCAGGACGCGGCTGCGTTCGGCGCTGCGGATGGAGATGAAGGGAATGCGGGCCTTGAGGTAGCGCGTGAGCGTGGCTTTGAATTCGGTGGTGTCCATGGACCAAGGCTAGGAAAGAATGTTGCGGCGGCGGGGTGCGCCTGCGGCCGTCTCCACGGTGGTGGGGGCGGGGGTGTCGTGCAGCTCGTTCTGCGCGGGCGGATTGGCGTACCGCGTGAGGGCGTTGTGGCGCAGCAGCGAAGCCAGGCGACCGCTGCGGTCGCTCTGGGCCGTGTCCAGCAGGGACTGCTGGGCGCGTTCGGCAAACTTACGCACTTCGGCCCCGAGCTGGCTGCGGGTGCTTTCTGGCACCGCCGGCAGCAGGCACAGCTGGTGGATGAAGGCCAGTTCGTGCCGTGCCTGTAGCAAGGCCCGCACCACCAGGCTTTCATCGGCACCCAGGCGCAGATTGCGTGTCAGGCGTTCGGCGCACAGGCCCAGGCGGCGCTGCACCTCCGTGCTGATGCGCTCCACAAACAAGGGGGCCACGCCCCCGCTCAAGGACAGCTGGCCCTGGTGCAGCTGGGCCAGGCAGCGGGCATCGTCATCGCCCTGGGCCAGGCGGTCCAGCCAGGTGCTCCACTGCGCGTAGCTCTGAGGGGCGGCCTCCGTGTGGGAGGTGTCCGCCGGCCCGGAGGCCGGGCGGCGCAACCACCCCCACATCACTTGATGCGCCGCACAAAAGGCGAGGCCGGCAGCAGGTCCCAACTGGGCAGGGCGCCGGCCAGGGCATCGTGCGCCACGGGCTGGACGGTCGCGGCAGGTGCGAGCGGGGTCTGCGCGGGGGGCGTGGGGGCGGTGTCGCTGGGGTTGGATGGGGGCAAGATTTCACGGACCATGGGTCAATCTCCTGGGTTTAGGCGGCGGCCATCACACGGCGCACGCTGTCGTGGCTGGACAGCAGATGCTGCTCGGGGCTGATGCCTTCGAGCAGCGCGGTCACTGCGGCGGACACCGCATCGCGGCGAGCCAGATCACGGCGCAGTTCCACCAGCTCGGCCAGGCAGGCGCGCAGGGCCTGGGCCGATTGCTCCTTGAGGCGGGCAAAGTCGCTGCGGATCTTCTCGCGCAGTTTTTGTACTTGGCGGTAGCCCAGGTAGGCCCAGCCCAGGGCGGCCAGGCCCATCAGGGCGACCACCATGCCGCTGCCCAAGCCCATGAAGATCAGGATCACGCCCAGGGCGATAGCACCCCAGTGTTTGAGGCCCAGCTTGGCCTCCGCCAGGGCCTCGGCCTCGCGGCGGTCCAGGTGGGCGGCCAGGTCGGTCAGCAGGGCGGCCTCGTTGTCGCCCTGGCTGGTCTGGCCTGTCCAGTCCTCGATGGCAATGTCCACCTGGGTGGGCACGGCCTGGCGCGCGCGGGCCGTGACGTCACTGTGGGCATCCAGGATCCAGTCGCGCGAGTGTGCAATCGCAAAGCGCTGGGTGGCGCGCGTGACGTGCGAGGTCTCGGGGTGCATCGCGGCATTGGTCAGCAGCTGGGTGAAGTCCACCTGCTCGTCCAGGGTCTTGGCCTGCAGCTGGTAGCGGGCCTGGGCGGCGCGCTTGTCGCCACTTTCCTCGATGATCAGGCGGCACAGCTCTTCCTGGCGGCGCAGGGGCAGTTCCTCGTCGTCGAAACGGGTGACCAGGGTGGTGAGCAAATCGTCCACGGCCACCAGCACACTGCTGGCGGGTTTGATCTCGCCCTGGAATACGCCCTCGAAGTGTTGCAGCACGGCGCCTTGCATGGCGGCGGCGTTCAGGCTGGTGTTCAGTGCCTGCCAGGTTGGGCTGAAGCGCGACAGGTGGGGGTAGCGGCCCGCATGGTCTTCGTTCGGGGTCTTGGAGCGCAGGGCATCGCTCCACTGGCTGCGCTGGGTTTCCGCGAAGCCGGCCTGCTGTGACAGCTCTTCGATCCAGGCCGTGATGCGTTTGGAACACAGCTGGGTGGTGTCTGCAGTGAACACCCCATTGGCCATGGCGTCCACCATGACCACGGTCTGACGGTCCAGCTGGAAGGGGTTTTGCAGGCCGAAATAGCGATCCAGCCAGGTGCGGTTGGCTTCGCTGCGGCCGGCGCGGCGGGCGATCAGGGCAAAGAACAGCGAGGTTTTTTCGTCGTCGCGGCGCAGGGCTTCGGCCAGGGCGCGCTGGGCCAGGTCCTGCTTGTCGCCCAGCCAGGCCGCCAAGGCGACCAGGGCCGGGGCCAGCCAGTAGCGGGGGGTGGACAGCATCAGTTCCTCGGTGGCGCCGCGCAGGGTTTCCTGGCGCACCAGCTGGATGTCCGAGGCCTGCAGAATGCCGGTGGCCTGGCGGCGCACCACGGCGTTCTGGCCGAAGGTGTTTTCGATTTCCTGGCGGATCTTGACCTGGCGGGTTTCTGCCAGGGACAGCTCCTTGGCTTTGAGGTCGGCTTCCACAAAATCGGCAAAGGCCTGCTCCAAGCGCGACAACTCGGAGCGGGTCTGCGACAGGTCGCGCCCCACGTTGTCCACCTGGTTGGAAACCGTGCCGATGTCGCTTTGCAGGCTGCGTAGCGAACCGAGGATCAGGGACAGGTCGGCGACCTGGATGATGCGTTCAGAGCTCATGGAAGGGTGTGGGACAGGTCAAACATCAATGATCGCGGTCTGCCCGGAGGCGCTGACGGCGATCAGGCGGCTGGCATACACCTCGATAAAGGCATAACCAGGGTGCAGGGCCAGGCTGCGGGCACGTTCCAGCAGCGCGGGCAGGGACTCGTGGGTTTTGTAGTGCTGGATGATCTGGCCGCTGCAATCCAGGGTGTGGACTTCAAAGGGCGCACCCAGGTAGCAGCGTGCGACGATGCCGTGTGGCAGGGCGTCGACGGACACGTCGGGCAGTTCCTGGCGGATGGCGTCGATCAGGGCTTGGGTGGCGGCCGGACTGTGCACATGGCCGCCGGCATCCAGGCGGGTGACGGCTTGGATATAGGCCGAGGAGCGTTTGAGCCGCAGGCGTGCCTGCAAGGCTGCGCCGCTGAGGGTGGGGGTCACCCGTGCCGAGGTCGCCAGGGTGGGAGTGCTAGTGGACGGCTGTGCGCCCAGAAGGGATCGGACCATGCGAGTTACTAACCGCCGCCGGCGGGGGCGCGGGGGGATGACCAGTCATAAAACTGGCGCATGGGCACTGTCACTTGGAGCCCAGGCGCCACCTAATAGTGAGCAAGTGTAACTGCTTTGTGTGAGGCCACGACGGGCCGCACGCGGGCGCCTGTGAGGCTCAGAGGACCGGCGTGTCCAGTGCGGCCTCGATGGCCTCGACCAGCGTGGCCGGGGTGTCTCGGGGGGCGTAGCGGGCCCGCACCTGGCCATCGCGGCCAATCAGGAACTTGGTGAAGTTCCATTTGATGGACTGTGTGCCCAGGATGCCCGGGGCTTGCGCCTTGAGCCATTGGAACAGCGGGTGGGCCTGTGGGCCGTTCACGTCCACCTTGGCCATCATGGGAAAGTCCACGCCGTAGTTGCGTTGGCAGAAGCCGGCGATCTCGCTGTCGCTGCCGGGGTCCTGCCGCCCGAACTGGTTGCAGGGAAAGCCCAGGATCACCAGACCCCGGGAGGCATAGCGCTGGTGCAGGTCCTGCAGCCCGGCGAACTGCGGCGTGAAACCGCAGGCGCTGGCGGTGTTGACCACCAGCACCACCTGGCCTGCGTAAGCGGACAGGGGCGCGCTGTGGCCGTCGATGCGGGTGGCGGAGAAGTCGGACAGCTGGGGCATGCGGGCCTCGGGGTGCAAATGGTGACGGTGGTTGTAGCACAGCGCCGGCGGCCGTGGCCCCGCGTCAGTGCGGGCGCCGGTGCTGCAGCACGGCCAGCAGGGCGCCGCCCACGATCAGGGCCCCGCCCAGCAGCATGCGCGGCGTGAGTTCGGTGGCGCCCAGCAGCCAGGCCGAGATGCTGGCGAACAGCACCTCCGACAGCATGATCAGCGAGGTGGTGCTGGTCGGGATGCGCGAGGCGCCGTATTGCAGCGCCCACGAGCCGATGGCCACCAGCACGGCCATGCCCACGGCGCAGGCGATCCAGCCCGGCGCCGGCGCGGGAATGCCGGGGAACTGGCCACCCAGGTAGCCGGCCGTGGCGGTCGCCAGCCCCATGCCCATGCAGCCCAGGAACATGGCCAGCACCCGCGCCATGCTGGGCGTGTGAAAGCAGCGGCGCAGGATCACATTCGTCATCGCAAAGCACAGGCCGCCGAAGATGGCCAGGTACTCGGGCAGGCCCAGGCCCGCGGTCAGGCTGCGCCAGGTGGCGCCCGGCGGCACGATGACCAGGGCCATGCCGCTGAAGGCCAGTACCAGGCGCAGCAGGCTTTGCGGCGTGGGGCGTTCACCCAGGAAGCGCCAGGCCAGCAGCACCGTCCAGGCGGGCATCAGGTAGAACAGCAAGATCACGCGCACCACGTCGCCGGTCGAGGCCGCGGTGTTGAACGACACATTCGTCAGCCCCGAGGACAGGGCCAGCAGCCACAGCACCGGGTGGCGCAGGAACTGCGCCAGGCTGCCGCGCAGGCACACGATGGTGCCCAGGGCCAGCACGCTGTAGATCATGCCCGTGGCCCAGGGCGCAGCCAGGCCGGCGGCGCGCATGGTCTGGAACGGCCACCAGGCCAGCCCCCAGACCATGGCGTTGAACAACAGGGCGAGGTAGGGCCAGGAATGCATGTCAAAAATGGTTCCGGCGCAGGTTCTGCCTGCGCCGGATGCTATGAAGAATGAAGGGGCGAGGCTGTGGGGCGCTCAGTGGTGGTGGTCGTAGCGGGCAATGCTCAGCAGGCGCCGCACCTCACCGCCGTGCTTGCGGCAGTTGTGGCGGTACCAGCGGCCGATCAGCCACATGGTGAAGGCCACGATCACGCCGAAGCCGGTGATGGCGCCATAGGCCGACAGGCCCCACAGGGTGCTCAGGGCGTACAGGGCGCCCAGGCCCAGGATGCAGGCCTGTTCGTTGAAATTCTGCACGGCGATGGAGCGCCCGGCGCCCATCAGGTTGTGGCCCCGGTGCTGCAGCAGCGCGTTCATGGGCACGACCAGGAAGCCGCCCAGCCCGCCCAGCACGATCAGGAAGGGCACGGCCACCCATAGGTTGCTGATGAAGTTCATGCAGATCACCAGCAGGCCCATGGCAATGCCCATGGGGATCACGCGCGTGGCGTGCTGCAGGCGCATGCGCATCGAGGCCATCACCGCACCCACGGCCGTGCCGATGGCCACCACGCCCACCAGGGCCGAGGCCTGGCTGGTGCCATAGCCCAGGGCCACGGCGGCCCAGGCCAGCACGATGTAGCGCAGATTGCCGGACACGCCCCAGAACAGGGTGGTGGTGGACAGCGAGATCTGGCCCAGCTTGTCGCGCCACAGGCGGCGGTTGCAGTCGCGGAAGTCGGGCAGCAGGGCCAGGGTATTGCCGAACAGGCCCTGGGTCGGGTCCTGGCGCAGCGGCACCAGGGGCGCTGTGGTGCGCGGGATGCGCAGGTTGAAGGCCGCCGCCAGGGCATAGACGAAGACCAGCACGCCGATTGCCGCTTCGGCGGCGTTGTCCACGCCGGGCAGGTTCAGCGCCAGCAGGTGGCCGGAGATGACGGGGCCGACCAGCTGGCCGCCCAGCAGCACGCCCAGGATGATGGAGGTGATGGTCAGCCCCTCGATCCAGCCGTTGGCCTTGACCAGCTGCGACGGGGGCAGCAGCTCGGTCAGGATGCCGTACTTGGCGGGCGAATAGGCCGCAGCCCCCAGTCCCACCACGGCATAGGCCAGCAGCGGGTGGTGGCCAAACAGCATCAGCAGGCAGCCCACCACCTTGATGGCATTGCTGATGAACATGACCCGGCCCTTGGGCAGCGCATCGGCAAAGGCGCCGACAAAGGGCGCCAGCACCACGTAGAACAGGGCGAACATGGGGACCAGGGCGGCACTCTGCCATTCGGGCGCACCGCCGGTGCGCAGCAGCTCCACGGCTGTGACGAACAGGGCGTTGTCGGCCAGCGAGCTGAAAAACTGCGCTGACATGATGGTGTAGAAACCGCGCTTCATGAAATGCTGTGCGCACGCGCGACCACGGGGGCCAGTGCACGAAAAAGGGTTGTCCCAGTGGCGAACGACTGGCGGTTATATCACGCAGCCCTTAGCCATCAGTGCCAGAATGCCTGTCGTTTGCCCTCAGGAAACTTTTCGCCATGCCGCGCCCCATTCTCGCCACCATCCACCCCCAAGCCCTGCGCCACAACCTGGAACAGGTGCGCCGCGCCGCGCCGGACGCCCAGCTGCTGTGCGTGGCTAAGGCGAATGCCTATGGCCATGGGGTGGAGCATGCCTTCCAGGGCCTGCGTGCGGCCGATGGCTTTGCCGTGCTGGAGATCGCCGAGGCCCAGCGCCTTCGCGCCCTGGACTGGCGCGGCCCGATCCTGCTGCTGGAGGGCGTGTTCGAGCCGCGCGATCTGGAGCTGTGCTCGCGCCTGGGCCTGTGGCACACCGTGCACTGCGATGCCCAGATTGACTGGCTGGCCGCGCACAAGACCCAGGTGCCGCACCGCGTGTTCCTGAAGATGAACAGCGGCATGAACCGCCTGGGCTTCACGCCCGAGCGCTTTCGCAGCGCCTGGGCGCGCCTCAACGCGCTGCCGCAGGTGGAGGAGATCTCCTTCATCACCCACTTCAGCGACGCCGACGGCCCGCGCGGCACGGCGCACCAGTTGCAGGTGTTCGAGCAGACCACGCACGACCTGCCCGGCGAGCGCAGCCTGAGCAACAGCGCCGCGGCCCTGCTGCAGGGCACGCGCGAGGCCGTGCGCGGCGACTGGGTTCGCCCCGGCATCGTGCTGTACGGCAGCTCGCCCGACTACCCCACGCACACGGCGGACCACTGGGGCCTGCAGCCGGCCATGAGCCTGACCAGCCAGATCATCGGCACGCAGCAGCTGCACGCCGGCGACACCGTGGGCTATGGCTCCACCTTCACGGCCGAGGGCGATCTGCGCCTGGGCGTGGTCGCCTGCGGCTATGCCGACGGCTATCCGCGCCTGTGCGGCACCGGCACGCCGGTGCTGGTCAATGGCGTGCGCACCCGCCTGCTGGGCCGCGTCAGCATGGACATGGTTTGTGTGGACCTGACGCCCGTGCCCGACGCGCAGCTGGGCAGCGAGGTGGTGCTGTGGGGGCGCTCGCCGCGCCACGGCAGCGTGCTGTCGATCGACGAAGTGGCCGCCGCTGCGGGCACCGTAGGCTACGAACTGATGTGCGCCGTGGCCGCGCGCGTGCCCGTGGTCAGCGACGAGGACGCGCTGCGGCCCTGAGCGGGGTGCGGTCCAGGCGGCACGCCATCCGCCATCCGTCCTCACACGCCACTCCCCAAAGGAGAGCGCCTGGCGCTTGCCAAATCATTGCTTGCAGGACTTTGGTTGCTGAAAGTCGCAGAGGGATTGCGCAAGCTGCTCTCTTTTTAGAAATTGGCACCCCCCAGTGCGTGCAGACACGGCCGTACCCGGCGGCGCCCGCCCCTGCCGCCGCTCCATCGGTGCGACCCATCGGGGTGCCCGTGGCCAGCCCAGCGCGACCGGGTGCCGCCGATATAGTGCGGGCATGGCCAAAGACAAAACCATTTACACCTGCAACGCCTGCGGCGGCACCACGCCGCGCTGGCTGGGCAAATGCCCGAACTGCGGCGCCTGGAACAGCCTGATCGAAAGCGTGCCCGAGGCCGCCTCGGGCGGCAAGAACCGCCTCAGCGCCCCCCAGGGCTATGCCGGCCTGGCCAATGCCCAGCCCGTGACGCCGCTGGCCGCCATCGAGGCCCAGGACGTGGCGCGCACGCCCAGCGGCATCGAGGAGCTGGACCGCGTGCTGGGGGGCGGCGTGGTGGAGGGCGGGGTGGTGCTGATCGGCGGCGACCCCGGCATCGGCAAGTCCACCCTGCTGCTGCAGGCCATGGACGCGCTGCAGCGCGCCGGCCTGCCCACGCTGTATGTGACCGGTGAAGAAAGTGGCTCCCAGGTCGCGCTGCGTTCGCGTCGGCTGGGCATTGATGGCAGCCTGGTCAACCTGCTGGCAGAAATTCAGCTGGAAAAAATCCTGGCCACGGTGGAGGCCACGCAGCCCGCCGTGGTGGTCATCGACTCCATCCAGACCATGTACTCCGACCAGTTGACCAGCGCCCCCGGCTCGGTGGCCCAGGTGCGCGAGTGCGCGGCCCACCTGACGCGCATGGCCAAGGGCACGGGCATCACGGTGATCCTGGTCGGCCACGTCACCAAGGAGGGTGCGCTGGCCGGCCCGCGCGTGCTGGAGCACATGGTCGACACGGTGTTGTACTTCGAGGGCGATACCCACAGCCCGCACCGCCTGGTGCGTGCCATCAAGAACCGCTTTGGCGCGGTCAACGAGATCGGCGTCTTCGCCATGACCGAAAAAGGCCTGAAGGGCGTGAGCAACCCCAGTGCCATCTTCCTGAGCCAGCACACCGAGCCCGTGCCCGGCAGCTGCGTGATGGTGACGCTGGAAGGCACGCGCCCGCTGCTGGTGGAAATCCAGGCCCTGGTCGATGGCGCGGGCCCGGCGCCGCGGCGCCTGTCGGTGGGCCTGGACAAGGACCGGCTGGCCATGCTGCTGGCGGTGCTCAACCGCCATGCCGGCGTGGCCTGTGCCGACCAGGACGTGTTCGTCAACGCCGTGGGTGGGGTGCGCATTGGCGAGCCAGCGGCCGATCTGGCGGTGATGCTGTCCATCACCAGCAGCCTGCGCGGCAAGGCGCTGCCCAAGGGTTTCATCGCCTTTGGCGAAGTCGGCCTGGCCGGCGAGGTGCGGCCCGCGCCGCGCGGCCAGGACCGCCTCAAGGAAGCCGCCAAGCTCGGCTTTACCGTGGCCATCGTGCCCAAGGCCAATGCACCCAAGAAGCCGATTGCGGGGCTGACCATCCATGCGGTCGAGCGTGTGGATGAGGCCATGCAGGTGGCGCGTGGGCTGGATTAGTCCGGCTGGCTGCGGGATACGCACTGCCCACAAAACAGGCAGCCTTCTCCCATAAGAGAATGACAGCATGAATGCGCGCAACGTAATGATCCCCCTGGGCCTGCTGGCCCTGCTGTACCTGGCCTATGACTCGCTGGGCTGGAAGGGCGTCGCCGCCGTGGGCGGCGGTATTCTCATGTGGCTGCTGCTGCACTTCACGCGGCTGATGACCGTCATGCGCCGCGCGGCGGAGCGCCCCATCGGCTATGTCGGCAGCGCCGTGATGCTCAACGCCAAGCTCAAGCCCAAGGTCAACCTGATGCATGTGGTGGCCCTGACCCGCTCGCTGGGTGAGCGCCTGTCCGAAGAAGGTCAGGACCCCGAGATCTACCGCTGGACCGATGGCACGGATTCGCACGTGACCTGCGAGTTCGTGAACGGTCGCCTGGTCAAGTGGACGCTGGTGCGTCCGCAGAAATCTGAAACCCAGGCACCTCAGTCACCGACGGTGGCAAGCTAAGCTTTAGAATCCCTCACAGACGGAAGGCTGGCTCCGGGCCAGCTTTTTATTCAGATTTGAACTGCAAGCAGCCTGCACGCACAGGCTGCCTTCCACCTGTGAGAGAGACACCTACCATGAGTACCACTGCCATCGTCGAACTGACTGCCAAAGACCTGAACCAGCAAGGCGGCGTCTACTGCCCCAGCCCCAAGGCAGACATGAAGCTGTGGAATGGCCACCCCAAGGTCTATATCGATGTGGCCCACCACGGCGAAGGCAAGTGCCCCTATTGCGGCACGGTCTACAAGCTCAAGGCCGGGGAAGTGTTTGCCGGTGGGCATTAGGATCAAGTATCTAATTCATGAGAAGAAACAGCCGCAAAAACAATTGCTTTGCGGCGTTTTTGTTTTTAAAGACTCCTGGATTTTTTTGTCATGTCGTTGCCAATGAACAGCAAACCAACGCTCACTGTCGCAGTTCTTACCCTGAATGAAGCCAAACGCATTCGAGCCTGCCTGGAGAGCGCCCAGTTTGCTGACCAATTGCTTGTAGTGGACAGTGGCAGTACCGATGACACGGTCAAGATTGCGCGGGAAATGGGCGCAGAGGTATTGGTGTACCCGGATTGGCAAGGATTCGCAGTACAGCGCAATCGCTTGTTGCAGCATGCAACAGGGGACTTCATCTTCTTTCTGGATGCCGATGAGGTGATGGGGGAAGCATTTCAGCGAGAGTTGCAGGCCATTGTTGCGGCGGGTCAGGCGGGAGTCTGGAAAATCCGTTGGCGTATGGTGGCTTTTGGTAGGGAGCTGAAATATTTGCGCTCCACTTCACTGGTCGAGCGCTTGTTTGTGCGCAAGCAAGTGCTGCAATTTACTGGTGTTGTGCATGAAGAGGCGCAGCTCAGTGTAGACGTACCTCGATTTGCCATGAAATCCCCGCTGCTGCACTATTCACGAGATTCTGTTCGGGATAGTTTGCAAAAACTAACGCAATATTCCATGTTGGGGGCAGCAAAACGTGCCGAAAAAGGAAAGCGGGGCGGAGTCTTGAGAGGACTGGCCTCTGGCACTTCAATGTTCATACGGCTGTATATCCTGCATCTGGGATTTTTGTGTGGTGGGGCAGGATTCTTATACTGTTTGTTTGTTGCCCTTGAGGCATTTTTCCGTTATGCAGCTTTGGGGTATGACGAAGTTTTTCTGAGTAATGTGAAGCGTTCGTAATCAGTGTTTTTCAGCTCAAAATGAATGAGTAGGCGTTAATAAATACGTATTATAAAATAAAATTCACCTTTACCAGGTGTATGAAATTTATTTAAAGTTTTAAGGAGTTTTGAAATGTTTGAGGTTAAAATTATTTCGCTGAAAAGTCAGGAAAAACGGCGAAAGCACATGGCAGATTTATTTGATAAATCGGATGTGAATTGGAGTTTTTTTGATGCCGTCCCAGGTGTTCAAGTTGATCCTTATCTCTCACACTATGATCAAAAACAGCGCCGGAGATTTCCTGGTCATGATATGACTCGCAATGAAATTGCATGTTTTATTTCCCATCGAGAGGTTTGGAAGCTCTGTGCTGAAGCTGGGCATGCTTTTGTGGTTTTAGAAGACGATGCATATGTTTTGCAGCAAGGATGTAGTGTAGATTCATTGAAAGTCCTCATGGAGGATTTTGAGAAAATTCCGCACAGAGACTGCGTGATTAGGCTGGGTCATGGAGGATATAAAAACGAATACCATTTCCTGCGCAAGCTGCCTGCCGGATTTTCACTGGTTCGTTACCAGCGAGACCCTTTGTGCGCGTTGGCATATGTAATTACACCCAGTGTGGCCAAAAAGCTGATAAAAAACAGCGAGAAATTTTTCCTTGCAGTGGATGATTACTTGTGGAACGGCAACGAGAGTGGAGTCTTTGTCCTGGATATTGAACCTGTTTTGTTTTCTGCTGCAGTGGAGGGAAATCCATCCACGATAGGGGAGCGTAAAAAGGAAAAGATGGGGCCTTGGAAAAAGCTGCAAAGAGAGTTTTTTCGCTTCTTCTTTATCAGAAAGCAGCGTGAATTTGAGAAAAAAGCTGTAAAAGTTTTGAAGGAATATTGATGTCAAATTTCTTGCTTATGTTGAAACAAGATAAAAAATCATTATTTGCTGGGTTTCTTTGTTTTGTTTTTTTTGCACTGTTTCTTATTGAGAAAAAATCTTATTCACTGGTGATGTTGGGGATGGTGATATTCTCGCTATGGACCTTTCAATCATGGTGGAAATCTGAAAAAGATCCTGATGTAAAAAAACTGGCATGGTATTTCCTTGTTCTGGCTATTGTGTGGGGACATTCTTTTGATGGTTTGTTCAGTTGGTCGAATGAGGGCGATCTGTTGGCGCGTTATGGGCTTGGGGCGCTGCTGTTGCTCCCATTTGCACGTGCAGGCGTGGGATATAAGTTTTTATTTAGAGGGGTTGCATGTGGTGCAATCTTTTCGGGTATTTATGCTTTGATCCAGTTTCCTGAGTTGGGGCGAGCCGAAGGGTTTACGAATGCGATTCGGTTCGGCAATATTGCATTGCTGATGAGCGTCTTCTTGGTTATTTATGCTATTTCACTGAAGAAAATCACAGCGGAGTCTTTGTTCTGCATATTTGCCGCCATCATGGGATTGACAGCCTCTCTTCTCTCATTATCACGTGGAGGTTGGATTTTTCTGTTTTTGATGCCATTTATTCTTATTTTTATGTTTGAAGGTAAAAAAATGAGGATGAAAGCGCTGGCATCTTTTGTCGGTCTTGGAGTATTTGCTGTGCTGATTCTTTCACAAGTGGATTTTTTTCAGCACAGGGTCCTGCTTGCGAAGCAGGAAGTGCAAGGGTACTTTCATGATAAAGAAAAGTACGTTGAAACATCGGTTGGAGCGCGTTTGGAACAATGGCAGCTTGCGTGGAAACTCGGCATGGAAAAGCCTGTTTTTGGTTGGGGTGAGCGAGGGATTCAAGAAGGCCGCAAGCAGATGGTCGAACATGGGGAAGCGCATGCAAGCGCGTTAACTATTCCC
Source organism: Comamonas sp. GCA5 (assembly GCF_036541385.1). Taxonomy (NCBI): domain Bacteria; kingdom Pseudomonadati; phylum Pseudomonadota; class Betaproteobacteria; order Burkholderiales; family Comamonadaceae; genus Comamonas; species Comamonas sp. GCA5. The sequence goes on from NZ_JAZHFR010000063.1 coordinate 14,644, forward strand.
CATGCGCACCATGATTTTTTGGAAATGTGGGCTGTGCGTGGTTTTGTTGGTATGGTTTTTTTAATCTTTATTTATATGGTTCCATTCTGTATTTTCTTTCCGAATCAGAAAAAAATATCTGCTGTACCTGAAGAAAAAAGAAGTATCGCACGTGCACTTTATATGTCGGGCATGTGCATACCCCTGGCATATTTTGTATTTGGCCTGACGGACGTGTTCTTTAATTTAACTATCGGGCATGTATTTATGATATTTTCTATAATTTTTATTATGTCTGCTATTCAGGGAATTAAAAATGCTGAAAGTTGAACAATTAAAGAAGATCAGCCAGGGGACAGTGAAAGATATTTATTTGCATCCCGAGGATGCAACCAAGCTAATCAAGTTAATTAAGCCTGAACTGGTAGATGGTAAAGGTTGTTTTATCAAACATGGCACTCTTAAAGGAAACTACCAGCAAGGGATTTATCGACAGTTTCGACGAGAAATTCTGCAGTACCTACAGTTGTGCAAAAACGGTTATGCACAAAAAACTATGTATTCCCCATAGAAACACCCTATGGTTTCATCGCCACGGACCAAGGTCTGGGGTTGGTGACAGAAAGAATTCAAGATACCGATGGTCAAAGCCTGACGCTGGAAGTTTTAGCCAAAAAAAGAATGCTCGAAGACAAGCATCTGCAAGCACTGGCCCGTTTTTTCGATGACTGTGTACGGCTGCACGTGGTCTTTGGGGAGGTTAACGATGCCGGCTTGATCTATACCGAATCTCGTAACGGACGACCAGAGTTTGTACTGGTGGATGGCATTGGTGAAAAGTTACTGATTCCTATGCGGAGCATGTTTGCATCGGTGAATGCGCGTTACATCCGGAAGGTGCAGCAGCGCATCCATGCGCAGATTGCCGAGATCGAGCGCAGCAAGGCTGCGCGCACGTCGTAAGAGCAGCTGCTTACAGCTTCATCTCGTAGCCGATGGTGATCGGCGCATGGTCGGAGAACTTCTCCCCCTTGTAGATGGACTCCTCCCGTGCCAGGGCGGCGATGGCTGGGGTGGCGAGGTGGTAGTCCAGGCGCCAGCCCACGTTGTTTGCATAGGCCTGGCCGCGGTTGCTCCACCATGTGTAGCACTCGTCCGTGGTGTCGGGCTTGAGGCAGCGGTAGACATCCTTGATGCCGCCGTTTTCGTTATCGGCCAGCAGCATGTCCATCCAGGCGCGTTCTTCGGGGGTGAAGCCGCTGTTCTTCTGGTTGCTGCGCCAGTTTTTCAGGTCTTCCTTGCGGTGGGCAATGTTGATGTCACCGCACAGCACAAACTCGCGTTCGCCTTTCAGGCGCATCAGGTGGGCGTGCATCTTGGCCAGAAAGCGGAACTTGGCGGCCTGGCGGTCTTCGCCGGAGGAGCCGCTGGGAAAGTAGCTGCTGATGATGGAGAACTTGCGGGTGGGCGTATCAAAGCGCGCCTCCACGTATCGTCCTTCGGCATCGAACTCTTCAGGGTCAAAGCCTGCAATCACATCGCTGGGCTCGTGGCGGCTGTAGATGCCCACGCCCGAGTAGCCGCGCTTTGCGCAAATGGAAGACGCCGGGCATGCCTGCCAGGGAGTCAAACTTGCCGGCGATATCCGCAGCTTGGGCCTTGACCTCTTGCACGCAAATACAATCCGGGCCGGTCGCAGCGATCCAGTCCTCCACACCCTTGGACGCGGCAGAACGAATGCCGTTGAGGTTGAGGCTGGTCAATTTGAAAAGGGAAGCATCCATGTCTATCAGTGGCGCGCAGCAGGAACAGAACACTCAACTGGCGCAGGAATTTGTGCAGTTCGCCGTGCAATCCGGCGTATTGCGTTTTGGGGAGTTCAAGACCAAGGCCGGGCGTATGAGCCCTTATTTTTTCAATGCCGGCTTGTTCGATGATGGCGCCAAGATGGCTCGCCTGGCGGAATTCTATGCAAAAGCCATTGTGGCCAGTGGCATGGAGTTTGATATGGTCTTTGGCCCTGCCTACAAGGGCATCCCTCTGGCCGCTACCGTGGCGGTGGAGCTGGCGCGCATGGGCAAGAACGTGCCCTTTGCCTACAACCGCAAGGAAGCCAAGGACCATGGCGAGGGCGGCACGCTGGTCGGCGCGCCCATCCAGGGCCGTGTGCTCATCATTGACGATGTGATGAGCGCGGGCACGGCAGCGCGTGAATCCATTGCCTTGATCCAGGCTGCGGGGGCTACGCCACACGCCGTGGCGATTGCGCTGGACCGCCAGGAGAAAGCCACCGAGAATGGCAAGGACGTGGACCACAGCGCCGTGCAGTACGTGCGCAACCAGCTGGGTCTGCAAGTCTGCGCGATTGCCAATCTGTCGGACTTGCTGGCCTACCTGGAGGCCCGAGGGGGCGAGGGTGACATGGCACAGCACCACGAACGGGTGCTGGCCTACCGCCAGCGCTATGGAGTGAACGACTGATACACCTTCATCACCGCATGCGGCTTGCTCGATACATTGGATGCCTGATTTTCTGGAACCTTGGATTGACGGCCGCGGTGATGGCGCAAAAAGCGCCAAGCTCCAGCGTCTACACCTGCACGGATGCCTCGGGGCAGCACCTGACCTCGGACCGCCCCATCCCACAGTGCCAGGACCGTGAACAGCGCGTGCTGGGCCCCAGCGGCATGGAGCGCTCACGGCTCGGCCCGGCGCTGACCGAGACCGAGATGGCGGAGCGGCTGGAGCAGCGCCGCCAGGCCGCCTTGCAGCAGCAACGTGAAAAAGAGCAGCGCCGCCGCGATGCGGCCCTGCTGGCGCGCTACCCGGATCGCCGCAGCCATGACGCGGCGCGACGCGACAGCCTGCAGACCATCGAGGAGCAGCAGGCCATGGTGCAGCAGCGCCTGGGCCTGCTGGGCCGCGAGCAGGCGCAGTTGCAGCAGGAGCTGGAGTTCTACGCCAAGGACCCCGGCAAGGCGCCGGCCCGCCTGCGCACCAGCATGCAGGAGGTCGATCAGGAAATGCAGGAGCAGCGCCTGTTGCTGCAGGGCCACCAGGACGATGCCCGGCGCGTGCACAACCGTTTTGATGCCGAGCTGCAACGCCTGCAGCCGCTGTGGAGCCCGCAGGCGGGCACGCCGCCGCGTCCATAAAAAAGGCATGCCGCGCGGGCATGCCCATGAAAACCGCAGGCGGGCTTACAAGGCCAGCCAGACCGTATCGCCCCCGGCGCTGGGTGGCTGGGGGGCAATCCCCAGCAGCGGCGCGTGGCGGCGCAGCAGCTCGTCAAAAAGTGCCGCCTCCGGGGCGCTGAGGCTCTCATCGCCGCGGTGGTAATCCGCTGCCAGTTGCGAGGTGGTGAAGCTCATGCGGCCAAACCGCTGCACGGCATTGCGCAGCTTGTCGAGGTTGATCGGGGCGGGGCTGCTGGTCATGGCATGTCTCCTCAAAAAGAACCAGGCGAAGTCGGCATGGCCTTGACTGTGGCATGGCTTGCGGTCCGCCACAAGGGGGCTGGGGTGGCCCCACGTCGCGCGGCAGTGGGCCGCTCATGCACGTCCGCAGCGCACCGTCCCGCATTGGGCGTCCGCCCTGGCGCGACCAAGTTGCGCCCTTGTCTGGCGTGCAGGCAGGCATTGCTGCGACGTAACGCGGACGCCTGCCACGCCCCAATACTGGGGTTGGATGGCGTGTGCTGCGCGGTGTGCACGCCGGTCCCTTTTCTTTCGCGCAGTGTGAGGCACGATGAGCCTGGTTTTTGTTCCTTCGGGGTTGCTGGTGGTGGCTGCTCTGGTGTGTGCCACCGTCTGGTGGCGGCGCCGCAACCATGGCGAACTGCTGTGGCTGGCGGCCAGCCTGTGCTTGGCGGCCCTGTCGATGCTGCCGTCCTCGGTGCTGGGGGCCTGGGATGTGGCCGGGTGGGCGTCGCTGTGGGCGCTGGGTGCCGTGGTGGCTGCGGCCCAGGCGCTGGCCCAGCGTTTTGGCCGCCAGGTGCAGTGGCTGGGGTGCGTGGCGGGCGCGGCGCTGGTGCTGGCGGGCCTGCTGGGCGGCGCCGCGTTGCCCGGTGTCTCCGGTGGAGAGCTGCAGGCCCTGGGCCTGACCGTGGTGCTGGGCCATGGCCTGCCAGGGGCGTGGCGCGCGCCCATCCGCCACCGCGGGGATACCGCTTTGCTGGGCGTGTGGCTGCTGGGCCTGTTAGGCGTCCTGGCCCAGCCCTGGGTGGGCCGCTGGGGGCTGGCCTATGTGCCCGGCTGGGGCGTGGGTGTGCTGGAGTTGCTGATTGGCGCCGGGCTGCTGACCGCCACCATGCTGGCCTGCGTCTGGGCCGACACGCGCCACCGCAGCGGGGGGGCAGACCGCCGCTCCGCCAGCGACACCGGTCTGGCCGACCGGCACGCGTTCGAGGCCGCCTGCGGGCTGCGGCCGTTTGAACGCCAGAGCCGCGTGCTGGCGCTGTGCGATGTGGAGCACCTGCCGGCGCAGCGGGGACCGTGCGCCCAGGTGCAGCGCCGCTTTGCCCAGATCCTGCGCGCCAACGTGCGCGAGGGCGACCATGTGGCCCACCTGGGCGAGGAGGCCTTTGCCCTGGCCCTGCGCCAGATCGACATGGCCAATGCCCAGGCCCTGGTGCAGCGCATCGCCTTGCAGGTGCAGGAGCAGCTCAGGGAGGGGGCCGAGGCGGGCGCGCCGGAGCCGGTCAGTGCCAGCTTTGGCCTGGCCATGGTGCGCGAGGTCGACACCCTGGCGATTGCCATGCACCGCGCCGATGTGCTGCTCTACCAGGCCAAGGAGGGTGGCACCGGCCAGGTGGGCGTGGACGAGGTGGCGACCGAGGCCGCCTGAGCCGCAGCGTTCGCATTGAGATAATTTGAGAGCGCCCTGCGCAGCAAGGACGAGCGCTGCAGCGCAATTTGGCGTGTGATGCCCTTGGCGCGGCACCGGCCCGCTTTCCGCCAGCTTGCATGCAGCTTGCAAACGGCGCCGGACAAACCCTGAGCCACAGATTGCAACACTTGGTTACCGCTTGATCGACATCAAGGGCGGGTTGCGGCAGTCTCGCTACGCTCCAGCCCCAGATTCACCAAGCCTTGCGCTTGGTCAGCATGCTTTTGCGCAAACGCATGACTGGGGGGGTGCTGTGCAGCGGCATTCCACACCCGTGCGCACACAACAACGGCGTGGAACGCCGTGAAGGAGATGACCGATGCACATCGGCCAACGTTTTTGGCGCCGCCAAGGGCTGGGCGCCAAGCTGGCGATCACCAATTTTGTCTGGGTCGCGTCCATCCTGGGGCTGCTGGTCCTGGGCATTGCCTGGGGCGTCAGCCATTCCCTGCAGTCCAAGATGCACAGCGAGATGCAGCAAGGCATCCAGATGCTGCACCGCTTCATTGAGTCCAACGACAAGGACCTGCGCCAGCGCACCCAGTTCCTGGCCGACAGCCTGGCGCGCAGCCTGCAGGGCACGTTGAGCCTGGACCGCTCGGGCAGCGAGCCGCTGCTCAGCCTGAATGGCGAGCTGCTCAACGGCAACGACGTGCACATCCAGGGCTTCACACGCAGCACCGGCGCCGTGGCCACCGTGTTCGCGGCCCAGGGCCAGGGTGACTTCCTGCGCATCGCCACCACGCTGAAGAACGAGCAGGGCGAAGCCGCCCTGGGCAGTCTGCTGGACCGTGCCCACCCTGCCTACGCTGCCATCCAGGCGGGGCAGAGCTACATGGGCCTGGCTAACCTGTTCGGCCGCCAGTACATGACGCACTACCGCCCGCTCAAGGACGCCTCAGGCACCACCGTCGGCATCGCCTTTGTGGGCCAAGATTTCTCGGAACTGCTGGACCACCTCAAGGCCTCGATCCGCAGCCTGCAGGTCGGCCAGAGCGGCTACTACTTCGTGCTGCGCGCCGAGGATGGCCCGCAGCGCGGCCAACTGGTGGTGCACCCCGCGCAGGAAGGCAAAAACATCAGCGATTCGCAGGACAGCGACGGCCATTTCTTCATCCGCGACATGCTGGACCGCAAGCAGGGCAGCATCACCTACCCCTGGACCAACCCCGGCGAGAGCCAGGCGCGCGAGAAGCTGGCCGTTTTCGGCCACTACGCACCGTGGAACTGGGTGTTCGCCTCCAGCGCCTACGTGGATGAATTCACCGCCGAAACCCAGGCGCTGATCATCAAGTTCGCCGCCATGGGCCTGGGTGCGGTGCTGGTGCTGGCGGCCGTGTGGTTCTGGCTGATCCGCCGCATGATCGTGCGTCCCTTGAACGAAGCCAGCCGCATGGCCGATGCGATTGCCGAAGGCGACCTCACCGTGCGCATCCGCAGCGACCGCCAGGACGAGATCGGCCACTTGCTGGAGGCCATGAACAACACCAGCACCGGCCTGACCCGCGTGGTCAGCACCGTGCACGAGCAGGCCCACAGCGTGGCCCTGGCCAGCGCCGAAATCGCCCAGGCCAACCAGGACCTGGCCACGCGCACCGAAAGCGAGGCCAGCGCCCTGGAAGAGACCGCCGCCGCCATGGAGGAGCTGGGCTCCACCGTGGCCCACAACGCCGACCACGCCCAATCCGCCGACCAGCGCACGCGCGAAGCCCAGCGCGTGGTCACCGAAGGCGGCCAGGCCGTGCGCAAGGTGGTGCAGACCATGCAGGGCATCGACGCCAGCAGCAAGAAGATTGCCGACATCATCGGCGTGATCGACGGCATCGCCTTCCAGACCAACATCCTGGCGCTGAATGCGGCAGTGGAAGCCGCGCGCGCCGGCGAGCATGGCCGTGGCTTTGCCGTGGTGGCGGGCGAGGTGCGCGCCCTGGCGGGCCGCAGTGCCGAGGCCGCCAAGGAAATCAAGCAGCTCATCAGCCACAGCGTGGCCGAAATCCATGCTGGCAACCAGCAGGCCGCGCACGCCGGCGAGACCATGGAGCAGGCCATCACCGAGATCGAGAAGGTTACCCAGCTGATCACCGACATCAGCCATGCCAGCGGCGAGCAAAGCAACGGTGTGGCCCAGGTGGCCGAGGCCGTCACCCACATGGACCAGACCACGCAGAAGAATGCCGCCCTGGTCGAGGAAATGGCCGGGGCCACCGAAGGCCTGCGCAAGCAGTCCGAGGAACTGGTGCGCGCCGTCTCCATCTTCCGTCTGCAGGGCGGCCCCGTGAACCCGCTGCGCAGCCCGGTGCTGGCGCCGCGTGGGGCCCCCGTCGACACCGGCCGCG